>NZ_JCABYM010000011.1:66665-142008 GCF_059499385.1 Limnoglobus sp.
GCTTTTTCCGGGGGGGGGGTCTTGGGTTGGGGGGCCGGGTGGGGGGGGGGGGGGGGCCGCGGACCCCCCCCCGCCCCCCCCCACGCCCGGTACCATTTCTGGCTGGCGTGCAACGGCCGTTACAGCGGTGCGACCAGGCCCGCGATGAGCGGCCGGACCGTCGAGGTGAGGGGCGCGACCTCACCGGCGACCGCGAGGCCGTATTCGGCCCACGCCTGGGCGTTCGTGAGGCCCGCGACCGGCGCGCCGGAAATGCGCTTCGAGCCGTCGGTATTGAGAATACTCTGCGGTACAATCGCCGCGGCGTGCTGACCCGCATAGTAAACGCGGAAGTTGTTCCCGGCCTGTCCGTTGTAATCGTAGACGAACAGTTGATCCCGTTGGACCAGGTTGACCACGTCTTGGACCGTGTCGAGCATCACAATGTTCGCCTGCGGCTTGTCGAAGGACGGAATGGGCAGCTGATCGAACCGGACGTTCCGGACGACGACCTGCCGCGACCCCACATAGTCCGCACTGGCCCCCGCCATCCAGAGGTGCTCCAACGTAATGTTCGTGTAATTCCGCAGGTAGCTGTCTTGGATCGTTTGCGACCCGGCGGACCGGGTCGAGGGTGCCCAACCACCGTTCGCGCCCTGGATGTCGCTGTTCTTGACCAGGAAGTCCTTCTGGAAATAATCCCCGGAGTAAATCCCGGCCGGGCCGGTGCCGTACCGGGCCAAGCTCGCCCAGTCCCCGCGGAAGACGTAGCCGTCGAACGTGAGCCGGTTCGTCTCGTAGCCGTAGTACCCGGTGTAGTAGATGCCCCAAGCCCGGAAGTCCTTGACCACGCTCTCCCGCGCGTCCGCCCACGGGGCCGTGTAGTCGGTGCCCAGCGACCAGAACGTGACGCCGACGCGCATGGCCCCGTACGACTCGTTGCGAGCGAACTCCCGCACGGGCGTGTTCGTGGCGTTCGCCCGGACGAACTCGCCGGCCGCCGGGTTGGCCCCTTGGAAGGCGGGGACGGCGATCCCGTCGGCCCCGTGCATGTAATAGGAGTAGCCGTACTGAGCGTGCGACACGACGTTGTCCACGACGACGTTGTCCGGCCCTCGGAACCAAAGGCCCGACCCCTCGTGGCCCACGTCACGCCACCCGCGGTCCAGGGCCCGTTCCGTTCCCGCGCCGGTAATGTTCACGACGAAGTTGTGGGCGATGACGTTCTGCACTTCTGTCCCCGCCTCGGCCATGATCCCGGCCCCGGCCCAGTTCCACAGGACGTTGTTCTGGATGAGCCCGAAGCTGCTGTCCGTCAGGGCGATCCCCCACCGGAATGGCATGGGGTCCACCGGGCAGATGACCGAGTTCCCGTCGAACGTGAACTGGTAACCGTTCGCCTGGGGCGTCGTCGGACCGAGCAAGTGATCGAACGTCACCGAGTATCGCCCCCGCTGGTTCGACCCCACATGCGCGACCGCCCCGTTCGCGTCGTACGTGGTGCTGTCCCAGGTCGCGATCTGGGATCGGCCGAGGCCGGCGAACTGCGCGTTCTGAATGTCCACGTTGGCCCGCATCGTGAAGTACGTGTACCCGCGGGTGCCGAGCGAGTTTTCGGAACGGACCAAGACGTTGTGCGTGGTAACCCCCACGTGCGGGAGGAAGTCCAACTTCCCGTCGCCGTCCCGGGCCCCCAGGTGGTCGAAGGCTAACGGGGCCGTAAGGCTCAACGTCCGGCCGTCGGCCGATATCGCCGCAATGGTGGGCCGCTCGTCTTGCGACGCATACGTGCCCGTGTCGGGCCGAGTGTCGCTGTTCAATTGACGACTGTCGGGCAGCAGGATGCGGTCGCCCACCCGCCACCCGGCGACCGGACTCTCGAGCGTGAGGGTCGTACTCCCGGCCTTTGCTTCGGCCGCGAGCCGGACCCATTCGGTCGATCGGTCCGCGCCGCGGATGGAGACGTTCCCGAGGGCGATCAACCCGTGCCCGAACTGTTCCGGATCCTTCGTGGTGTCGAAGGGGACGTTGTTAATGATGACTTCGGCCTTGGCGGTGGCTAGCACTGGCGCGGCCGCCGTGCCGACGGTCAGCGTACCGTCGGGCAGCACCACAAGGTTGGTCACCCGGAGCCGCGTGCTCACGTCCGGTCGGAAGGCCAGCGTACCCCCGGCCCGGACGGCGACCGTGTCGAGCTTCGCGTCGTTGACGTGGTCGAGCGTCACCGTCACCCCCGCCCCGATCGCGACGATGTCCCCCGCGACGGGTAATCGGCCGCCCCAAGTGGTCGGATCCGACCACGCCCCCGACTGGGTAGCCACGATCGTCGGGCGGCCGCCGAAGTTCGGGATCGCCGCGTAAGGGGTCACGATCCAGTCGTCGGTGATGACGACGGCCCCACCGCTCGAGACGGGCGCACCGGCGGGACCCGACGCCGGCGACCCGAGCGGCGGACTGGTCGGAGATGTCGGGGCGGCGGGGGCGTTCGCGGGGGGGAGGACGGCGGCTTCGGGGTCGATAAAGACGCCAGATATGACGGCCCCCTTACCGCCGGACGCGTCCGTCACGCGAAACCGGATGTGACCGCTAATCACGTAGTCCGAATACGTGCCCCACTCGAACCCCGAGACGGTGCGTGTGTCGAGGACCGCACCGGTCGTGGCGTCTAACGCTTCGACCGTCTGAACTCGCTGATTGCCGTTCAAGTCGAGGGCGTAAAGGCTCACCACGTGGGCTTTACCGTCGGTGAACTTCACGTCGATCGTTATGGCCGCGCCGATCCAGCCCGCCGAGACGCGGCCTTGACCGTCGGCCGTCAAAAGTGCGCGGGTGTCAGTAATTGGCTGATTAAGCACCCACGTCGATGCGTCCGATACTGTCACCTCGGCGGAACTAGGCAACTGGGGCGACTCGGTAACTAAGCTGAAACCTTCTTGGCCGTACACGCCCTTCCAATTGCCGACCGTCTTGACGTCATAGCCCAGGAACGTGGCGGTGGCAGGATTGGACACCGGCGGGCTGACTGGGGGGCTAACCGGCGGCGACACCGGCGGCGACACCGGCGGACTCACCGGCGGGCTAACCGGCGGCGAGACCGGCGGGCTGACGACCACCGGCGGGATCGCCGGCGGGCTGACCGGGTCCTTACTCGGCTTCGTCGGCTTCGTCGGCTTCGTCGAGGTCTGATCGAAGAACAGGCCCGCCACCGTCGCGTCCGGGCCGGACACCGCCGTCACCCGGAGCCGCACGCTCCCGGAGACGGTGTAGCTGAGGATTTGCCCGTTGCCGAAGTTGGACATCACCTGGCTGCTCAACACCCGGTTCGACACGGCGTCGATCAGCTCCACCCGCTGGCGGCGGCCCAGGTTCCCCTCGTCCACCGCGTACACGGACACCTTGTGCTTCTTCCCGTCCGTCAGGTTCACGTCCATCGTCACCGTCGGCCCGGCCCACGCCGGGGCGGTCACCTGCGCGTACGCCGGGTAGGTCGCCGGGCCGGCCGGCAGGACCTGCCCCTCCCGGCCGTAGACGCCTTGCCAGTTCGGGCCGGTCGTCTTGTCGAACACGACGCCGGCCAGGGCGGCCGGGTCCTGCGGCTGGCGGGCCGGGGTGTCGAAGAACACGCCGCTGACGGCCGCGCCCGGGCCGGACAGGGCCGTCACCCGGAACTGCACGCTCCCGGCGACCGAGTAGTTCAGGTACTGGCCGCCGGTGAACCCGGACACGACCCGGCTGCTGAGCAGCTTCATCCCGTTGTCGGCGTCCCGGACCTCCACCCGCTGGGTGCGGCCCTTGCCGTCGAAGTCCACCGCGTGCAGCGCGACGGCGTGCGTCTTGCCGTCCGTCACCTTCAGGTCGAACGTCAGCGTCTTGCCGGTCCACGCCTGGGCCGTGCGGGCGTCGCTGCCCGGTAGCGTCAGGGCGCGGGCGTCCGACGTGGTCGGCATCCAGGTCGTCGTCGATTGGCCGCCGATCGCGAATTGCACGTAGCCGGGGGTCGCCGGCGTCGCCCCGGCGAGGGCCTGACCGTCATCACCATACTGCCCTTGCCAGTTGCCCTGGGTCGCGGCGTCGGTGCTTAAAAGATTGGCGGTCGCGGGAACTTCGCGGGCTTCGAGCGCTTCCAACAGGAGTGACCGGGGGGTTCGGGCGGCCGAGTTGGTTTGATTCTGAAGGCCGAACGTCCGGAACAACTTCGCAATGCGGGCACGGTTCGACATGGTGCAGTCACTCCACAACAATTCCTACCGCGACCGGCCGTTCCGCAACCGCTAACCAACACAAGCGGACAAAACCACACCGCCGGCCGTGGTCAACACGGCCGGTCAACGTTGGTCGATTACGGACGGATCGTTCGCAATAGCAACAAGTTCGAGAAAGGCCCGTGGATCGGGCGACCAATACCGCCGAGAAACCGGTCATTCGCAATCGGCGGGAGACCAATTGGGTCAGACCTATGGATGGAACCGCTTGAGGGTACGGCGGCTCGCTTCGGACCGGGAGTGAGACAGGAGGGCACTCGACGTTCCGACCATCTCTGTTGCATGGAATAGATCAGCCTTCCTGACCGGTCAAGCCGAAGCAACCGACACAATCGGGTTATTCGACACTCCAGAACTGCAGTTCAGACGGGGGACAAAACCGGGAAGTTTCCCCCGAATTCTGAATCCGGAAATTTACACCGTTGTGCTAGGTAAACGCCGAAGCCGTTCAACCACAGCGGAAAACGATGAGATCGGATTCACTTTATCTGCACGGCGATTTCAGCCGCCCCCGGAATAGTGCGAACTTACAGGAACTGTAGCGGATCGCCTGACAAGAAACCGGTTGCGAACCCAGGTAATTTACTCCCATCGGAACGGCGACGCGCCCAGGGGGCGATGCGTCCCCGTCGAATTGTTCGACACCGCGCGGTACTCGGGAGGCGGCCATGAATCGCCAGATCAACTTTCGATTCCTCGGGGTGATGGTCGCCATCCTGGCGGTCGTCGCGGTCACGTCGAACGTCCTGCACGGCTACCAGGTCAAGCGGAACGCCGGGTACTTGCTCGCCCAGGCCAAGAAGGCGCAGCTGGGCGAGAAGCCGGACGTGCCGGCCGCGATGAAGTACCTCAACCACTACCTGACGCTCCGGCCGGAGGACGCGGCGGCGCGGGCGCGGTTCGTGGCGATCCTCGGGGGGCGGGCCAAGCACTACAAGGAAAAGGAGCAGGCGTACCTCGCCATCGAGAAGCTGTTCCGCGACCACCCCGGCGTCGAGCAGGCGCTCCGCGACGACCCGGCCCTCGCCGCCGAGCGGGACCAGAAGGCCGAGAACCCCCACCTCGCGGCGACCGCGGCCGACCAGATGAACCTCCGCCGGCGGGCGGCCGAACTCGCCATGGAGATCGCCCAGTTCGGCGAGGCGAAGGTCCACCTGGAGGCGGCGGTCAAGGACCAGCCGCAGGAGGGGGAGTTGTTCGTCCTCCTCGGATACTGCGACGAGCGGCTCGGGCGGGCGGACGAGGCGGAGAAGATGTACGCGAAGGCGGCGGCCATCGACCCGGCGCGGGTCGAGCCGTACCAGGAGCTGGCGCGGGTCCGCCGCCGGAACGGGAAGGCCGCCGAGGCCGACAAGGCGATCGAGGAGATGCTCCGGGCGAACCCGGCGTCCACGCGGGTCCGGCTGGCGGCCGTCGGGTACTACAAGGGGCAAGGGCAGCTCGAGACCGCCCGCCGGAACCTCGCCGCCCTCCCCGCGGAGTTGGCGCACGGCGACAAGGACGTGCTCCTCGTGACCGCCGACCTGGCCATGGCCGAGCGGAACGACGCGGCCGCCCGGCAGGCGCTGGAGGCCGGCCTCAAGGCGTACCCGGACGAGGTCGAGTTTTACATGCTGTCCGCCCGGCTGGAACTCGCCCGCGGGAAGCGGGCCGAGGCCGTCGCGTTCGTGCAACGGATCGTCCCGAAGCTGACGGCCCAGTCGAGATTCACGTTCCCGGTCGCCGAGCTGCTCCTGGACGCGAACGAGGCCGTTGAGGCCCGGAAGCTGACGGACCGGCTCAAGGGGGAGAGCGTCGATACCGAGTTCATCGACTACCTGGAGGCCCGGCTGTTCCTGGCCGACGGGCTGGCGGTCAAGGCGGAGGAGAAGCTGCTCCGCTGCCGGACGAGCTTCGCCCGCACCCCGGTCATGGCCGGGCGGACGGAACTGCTGCTGGCCGACTGCTACGCCCGGCTCGGCAAGCCGGACCTACAGCTGAAGGCGACCGAGCTGGCGCTGAAGACCGACCCGACGGACGTGATGGCACGGGCGGCCCACGCCCAGGCGCTGGCGGCCACCGGCAAGACCGATCAAGCCCGCGACGTTTACGAGTCGCTCATCCCGCGGAGCGGCCAGTTCGCGCTGGTCGTCGCGCGGCTCGAGCTGGCGCGGCGGGACCCGGCCGGGGCCGAGGCCGCCCTCGCGAAGGCCCCGCCGCGGCTCAAGGAGACGACCGAGTACCAGCTCCTCGCCGCACAGGTCGCCGCCCAGTCCGCGGCCTTCTCCGGGCGGAAGGAAAAGTACGACGAGGCGCTGAAGATGCTGGAAGCCCTGCGGGCGAAGGACCCGAAGGACTACCGGGCGTGGGCGTACCTCGCGTCCGCGAAGCCGGACGTGAAGGACGGGCTGGCCCTACTCGACCAGGCCCAACCGGTCGTGGACGACCAGGTCGGCCTCCGGCTGGCGCGGGCCAACCTGCTCCTCCGCAAGCCGCCGTTCGACCTGCCCGCCCTGCGGCAGCTCGAACAAGGGGCCGACGCGTTCCCCGAGGCGGACCGGGACCGGCTCGCGGTCGGGCTGGTCGGGGCGTACCGGTACGCGAGCGCCCCGGCGGACGCCGAGCGGGTGCTGCGGCCGGTCCTGGCCCGCAAGCCCCGCGACCTCGGGTTGCTGTTCCAGTTGTTCGAGCTGCTCCTGCCGAAGGGGAACGTGCCGGAACTCGGCGACCTCGCCAAGAAGATGGCCGAGGCCGAGGGCGAGGACGGCGCGACGTGGCGGTTCGTCGAGGCGTGGGCCGCCTGGCAACAGTACCGCGGCGACGCGAAGCCCGAGACCCTCCGGCACGCCCGCACCCGGCTGGCCGAGGTCGTGAAGCGGCGGCCGGAGTGGTACCTGCCGGCCCTGCTCGAGGGCGAGATCGACGAGGCCGAGGGGAGGATCGACGACGCCATCCAGCACTACACGCGGGCCATCCAGGCCGGGGCCCAGCGGGAAAACGTGGTGGCGAATACCGCGAACCTGCTGCTCGCCCGCCGGCGGTACGACGACGCCCGGCAGCTGCTCGACGGGCTGCGGCGGAAGACGGCGGCCCAGACGGACGCGATCGACCGGCTCGACGCCTTGACCGCGGCGAACCTCGGCGAGTCGCGGGAGGACCTGCTCGCCCGGGTGGAGCGGTCGCTGCCGAAGGACTCGACCGACTACCGCAACCACCTCGTCCGCGGCGGGCTGCTCGCGTCCCTGGGCCGCCCGGCGGACGCCGAGGCGGCCCACCGCCGGGCCGTCGCCCTCGCCCCGGCCGCCCCGGAGGCGTGGGTGTCGCTCGTCTTCTTCCTGGCCCGGGCCGACCGCGCCGCCGACGCCAAGGCGGAGATCGGGAACGCGACCACGGCCCTGCCGGCCGACAAGAAGGCGACCGCCCTGGCGACCTGCTACGAGGTGGTCAAAGACCGGGCCGAGGCCGAGAAGCACTACCTGCTGGCCGTGAAGGAGACCGGCGAGCGGCCGGAGGCCCGGCGGAACCTGGCGACGTTCTACCTGAACGGCGGGGAGGCCGCGAAGGCCGAGCCGATCCTTCAACAACTCCAGTCCGCCGACCCGGCCAACCGCCGGTGGGCGCGGCGGATGCTCGCCGTGACGCTCGCCGCCGGCGGCGACTACGCCCGCGGCGAGAAGGCCCTCGCCCTGCTCGAGGCGAACCTGCTGGAAACCCCGAACGACCCGACCGACCTCCGCGTCCGGGCGCTCGTCCAGGCCAACCGGCCGGGCGGCCGCCGGCAGGCGATCAAGGACCTGGAGGCGATGTTCGTCCGCATGCCGCCGTCGCCGGGTGAGGAGTTCCTGCTGGCCCGGTTGCTGGAGTCCGACGGCGAGTGGGCGAAGGCGAGCGACCGGTTCGTGTCGCTGTTGTCCAAGAAGGCGACCGACAACCCGCTGTACGTCTACCACTACGCCCGCAGCCTGTTGCAGCACGACGAGGTGCCCGCGGCCGAGAAGTGGCTGGAGAGGCTCAAGGGGCGGGAGAAGGACGCCGGCCTGTTGATCCTGGAGCTGCAGGCCCGGATCGACGCCGCCCGCGGCCGGCCGGCCGAGGCCGCGGCCAAGCTCAAGGGGTACGCGCGGGACGACTTCGCCAAGCGCAAGGACCCGGACGTGTTCCGCCGGGTCGGGCTGCTGCTGGCCGAGTTGAAGGCGACGGCCGAGGCCGAGGGGTTGATCCGCGAGTACGTGGCGGCCGTCGAGCCGAAGACGCCGGCGGCCGCCCTGATACTGGCGGAGTTCCTGGCCCGCCACCAGAACAAGGTGGACGAGGCGCTGAAGCTGTGCGCGGACGCGGTCGCCAAGATCGACCCGGACGTGGTCGCCCGCGTGGCCGTCGCCGTCGTCCGGCTCGGGGAGCCGACGGCCGCCCACTTCGCGCAGGCGGAGGAGATCATCCAACGGGCCCGCCAGGCGAAGCCGATGTCCAAGGACATCCCGGTGTCGTTCGCCGACCTCCGGGACGCCCAGGGCCAGTACGCGGACGCGATCCGGATGTACCGGGACATCCTGCAGACCAACCCGGCGAACACGCTGGCGCTGAACAACGTCGCGTGGCTGCTCGCCCTCCACGAGAAGAAGCGGGACGAGGCGCTGGAGTTCGTGGGCAAGGCGATCGCCGTCCGCGGGCCGGACGCGAACCTGATCGACACGCAAGGCGTCGTCCGGCTGGCGACCGGCGACCCGCAACAGGCGGTCACCGACCTCACGCACGCCATCGCCTCCGGGGCACGGCCGGAACTCTACTTCCACCTCGCACAGGCGTACCACAAGCAGGGGAACCTGGCCGAGGCGATGCGGGCGATGCGGAAGGCCCGCGAGTTGGAGCTGTCGAAGAAGGACCTGCACAAGCTCGAGTGGGCCGACTACGACGCGCTGACCAAGCTCGTGCAGGGGAAGTAGACCCGCGCAGGGGAACGGGGTCGCGTACTGGAGAAGTTGGGCGCGTGCCGGGCGGAAGTGGGGCGTTGGGACGACGACGGCCGCGGCGGGGGGAGGGGTGTCCCCCCCCCGCCGCGGCCGTGGCGTTAACCGGCCAGGGTCGCTTTCGAGCCGACCGACTGGGTACTGAGTACCCGGTACCCGGTACCCAGTACTCGCCGTTTCGCTACCGCCGACCGGCCCGCGGCGGCGGCGGTGCGGCCCGGCCGCCCCCGGCCGTGCCCGGCCGACCGCCGGTCGCGCCGCCGAGCGTGCCGAACCCGGCCCCGCCGGCCCCGCCGGTCGTCCCCTGCGGGCTGAGGTTCATGAAGTACCCGCCGGTGTTCAGGAAGCCCACCGTTTTGTCCCCCGTCCCCGGCAGCTCCGTCGTCGCGGCGGCCTGGTTCTCGATGCTCTGCCGGTTCTGGAAGATTTGCCCCTGCAAGTTCTGCGCGGCCCGCCGGGCGTCCTGCTCCGGGCGGACCAGCCCGTAGTAGTTGAACGTCGTCGAGTTCCCGCCCCGGAGCAGGTTCAGGTACGGGCTGTACGTCGGCCGCGCCGCCGGGCCGAACGGCCGGTTCGGGGCCTGGGCGGCAACCGCCCCGCACAGGGCCGCGGCCGCCAGGGACGCAAGGATGTATCGCACGAGTCATCTCCTGGAATGGACACGGGCGGGACCGTCATCCTAACACGGATCGCCCCGCCCGCGAACCCCGCGGGGTGGGTTAGAACCCGAACCCGCCGCCGAACCCGCCTTGGTTGCCGCCTTGATTCCGGAAGGCCCGCACCGTTCCGTTGCCGAGCAGCGTCACGCCGAACAGCCGTTCGATCGGGGTGATGACGCGGGCCAACTGCGTGTCGAACGAGACGAGCGGGTACGCCTGCACGAAGATGCGGTCGCCGGGCAGCACCTGGTAGTTCGTCCGCACCTGGCCGAGCTGCGTCAGCCCCTGCCAGTCGATCGGCAGGACCGACTCGTTCCCGTCCGTGCCGGGGCGGGAAATCCAGATCCGCCGCGGGTCGGACACCGGGCCGAGGCCGCTCACCTGGCAGAGCGCGTCCAGCACCGTCTCGTTGCCGGTCGCCGGGAGCCGGTAGAGCTGCTGCCCGCTCCCGCCGCCGTCCATGATGACGTAATAGACCTTGCTGTTGTACGCGAGCACGTCCACCGTCACCGCCGGGTCCTTGAGGAACTGCCGCAGGTGGTCCTCGATCGCCTTCTTCGTCTCCTCGATCGTCATCCCGGTGACGAACACGCTGCCGTACTCGCCGAGGCTGATCGTGCCGTCCGGCCGGATCAGGTGGCGGCCGCGGATCTGCTGCGTCGCCCGGCTGTCGGCCAGCTCCACGTCTACCTTCGGCTCCTTCAGCTTCTGCTCGACGACCTTCTTCACCGCCGCCTTCGCCTCCGGCAGCGTCATCCCCAGGACCGTCACCTTCCCGTACACGTCGCCGAGGCTCACCGCCCCCTCCGGGTCAACCGGGTACAGCCCCTCGATCGGGTTGGTCGCGTCCAGGATGGCCGCCTCCGGAACGCGGATCGCCAGCGTGTCCAGCGGCCGAATCTTGTACGGCGGCAGCGGGATCGTCTGGAGCGAGTTGATCTCCAGGATGTCCGGCGGCTCGACCCGGTACGTCGGGTGGCCGACCTTTTCCAGCTCCCGCGGCATCGGAAATGAAGGAATCGGGCGGTGCGGGGCGTGCGTACACCCGGCGGCGGCCGCGACCAAGAGCGCGAGGAACCCGGTGGTCCGCGTGGCAAGGGTGGTCATTCGTGACTCCTGAATCCGGCGGGAGCAAGACGTGTTTCTCCATTCGGAATCCGCGGCACGACGACTTTAATCGTTACAGTTTGCCGGCCGATTTCCGGAATCTCCCGACGTTCGCTCAAGTCCGGGGCCGGGCCGGGCGACGCGGCCGGCGGGAACGCGTGCTAGAATCCCGTGTTCCGGGAAAGTGGAGTTCCCGGACCGATTTTGGGTGTTGAGGACGTACCGATGCCGTTGCTCCCGCCGGAACCGTGCCACTTCCCGACCGACCTGTTCGCCGCGGCGGACCCGGCGGGCGTGAAGTGGTGGGTGCTGCACACCAAGCCGCGGGCCGAGAAGGCGATCGCCCGGTCCTTGTTCGCCCACCAGGTCCCGTTCTTCCTGCCGACCTACGAGAACAAGCGGCGGGCGGGCGGCCGCGTCCTCACGTCGCACCTGCCGCTGTTCGCCGGGTACATGTTCCTCCGCGGCACGGAGGACGACCGCGGCACGGCCCTGGGGACGAACCAGATCGCGAACTGCATCCCGGCGACGGCGCACCTCCGCGGGGAGCTGGAGGCGGTGTACCGGGTGATGACGTGCGAGTCGCCCTTCGGCCCGGAGACGCCGTTGGTTCCGGGCGCGCCGATCAAGATCGTCCACGGCCCGCTGGCCGGGATTCGGGGGAAGGTGCTCCGCCGCGGGAACCGGGTGACGGTGTTCGTGGAGGTGCAGATGCTCAAGCAGGGCGTGGCGGTCGAGATCGAGGAGTGGATGGTCGCCCCGGACGAGGCCGGCGAGGCGGCGGGCGACACGGCCGCGGTCCGGGCGAATTAAACCTGCGTGCGGCATCGTGAACGTTCGGGTGCGGAAAAGGGGTCGGGAGTCTTTTCGCCGCGAAAAGACTCCCGACCCCTTTTCCGCACCCGAACGTCGAACCGTCACTGGTTCTCGATCACCCACCGCATGGCGCGGAAGAGCATCTCGCCGCCCGACTCCAGCCCCAACTTCTCCTTGATCCGGGCCTTGTACGTCTCGACCGTCTTCGGGCTGACCCGCAGCCGGTCGGCCACCTTCGTCGTGTCGAGGCCCTGGCCGGTCAGTTGGAACACCTCCAACTCGCGGTTCGACAGCTCCTCCAGCGAGTCCGGGTTCACGTCCCGGTCGAGGCCGGCGACGTTGCGGCGGACAATGGTGTTCATCATGTGCGGGCTGAGGAACACCTCGCCCGAGAGGATGCGGCGGATCGCGCCGACGATGTTCGAGGTCGCCTCGTCCTTGCTGATGTACCCGGACGCCCCGGCCCGCAGGGACCGCTCGGCGTACAGGGACTCGCTCCGCCAGGACCAGACGAGTATCTTCGCCGTGCAGCCGCGGTCCCGCAGCCGGCTGATGAGGTCGAGGCCGTCGCCCCGCTTCAAGCCGAGGTCCACGATAATGACATCCGGTTCGAGTTCGGCAACGAGTTTGATGGCTTCCGGCAGGTCGGCCGCCTCGCCGCAGGGGTCCATGTCCGGCTCGAGCACGAGCCGGCCGGCGAGGCCGTCGCGGGTGGCCGGGTGGTCATCGACGATCAGGACGCGGGCGACGCGGTGGGCGGCTTCCGGGGACTTGACGCGGGCAGGGTCACGTTCGAGGGTCGCGGTCGTGGGCATGGTGGGCAATTCTCCTGGAGTTTTCGCACGATGAACGTCACGGGAGAGAATCCAAAATCCGGCGGGCCGGGACCGAGGGGAATCCAATCGGGGGTCGGGCACGCCTTGCAATCGCGGGAGAGAACCACCTCCGGAGGGTGAGGGACGGTAAAACCTATCAGAGGCCCGAGCCGTCCAAAAGGCGGGATCGGCAGAAATAACCGACCAATCGGACCAATGCGTACAGTTTTAAACGAGTCGAAGTCCAGGAAAGTTCCTAATTCTTTGTAAGAAATTTCCGACTCTGGATGAAAATTCTGCGTAAGCAATTTCCTGACGCTGTGAACGATCATATTACTTACACGTCTTGCCGGTATTGCTGTACTGGAAAATTGCTACAATCGGATTAAATTATCGCCTATCTCATGGTCGGAGTGTCTTCGTAGTAGGCACAGCTGATTCGCGACCGCCCGCATGTTGAGCAAGGACGGCAAAAGTAGGGCGTGCGTATTACGCACGGTAGTGACAACCGGATTCGACGCGAGGCGACCCGACAACGGCTGGACGACGAGGCGCACGTTTGTGAGTTCGAGCCGGCCGGCCGCGACGCGGCCGGAACCTGCGGCCTCGAAAACGACCTCCCCGAGTTATCGAGCGGGCCGTTCGCCGGCATTCGTGCGAACCGCTCGTTTTCCATTCTTCCTCCCATCCACCAGGATTCCTCGCCATGACGCCCAACTGGAAATCCGCGCTCAAGAAATTCCGCACCCCTCGGAAGCCGACGCCGGCCCGCCGGCTGCACGTCGAACGGCTGGAGGACCGGTGGAACCCGGCGTTCATGCTGCGGCTCGAACAAGCCGGGTTCGCGCCGCTGACGCTCGTTGACAACGGCCCCGGCGACGGCAGCCCGGTCCTCGGGAACGTGCAATTCATCGGCTCCTACGGGACGTTCAACTTCAACGTCACGGCCGTGCAGACCAAGCCGTTGACGCCGAACACGAACGCCGGGGAGATGGACTTCAACACGTTCTCGATGTCCTCGACGGCCGGCGGCACGCTCCTCATGACGGCCGCGGACACGGACTACAACGTCCCGTCGGTCGATTCCAACCCGCTGACGCTCCAGACCCAGATCGGCGGGACGTTGAGCGCGCAGGCCGGCAGCAGCGTGACGTTCCAAAGCCACGCGAACCCGGACAACCTCTCGCCGTTCGACACGCCGACCACGACCATCCCGGCGGGCAGCGTCACCCCCGGCCCGGCCGGGCCGTTCGCGCCGGGGGCCTACAATTCCACGATCAGCACGTCGTTCAACCGGAACGCGACGCCGTACTCGATTTTCGTGCAGGCGACGCTCGTGCTCAACGGCGCGGGCAGCCTCGGGTTCAACGCGTTCACGGACGTGACCGCCCCGCCGAAGCCGAAGATCAACATCGTCAAGCTCACCAACGGCACGGACAACGATACCGCCCCCGGCCTGTTCGTCCCGGTCGGCGGCCCGGTCGCGTGGACGTACGCCGTGACCAACCCCGGCAACGAGCCGGTCAAGAACGTCGTCGTCACCGACGACAACGGCACGCCGGGGAACGCGGCCGACGACTTCGCCCCCACCTTCCTCGGCGGCGACGCGAACAACGATAACTTGCTCGACCCGACCGAGACGTGGACCTACTCGAAGACCGGCGGGATCGCCGTCGCCGGGCAGTACACGAACAACGCCGTCGTCACCGGGGCCGGGAACACGAGCAACATCCCGGTCACCGACGACAACCCGGACAACTACTTCGGCTACCTGCCGGTGCGGGTCGGCGATTTCGTCTGGGACGACCTGAACGCCGACGGCGACCAGGACGCCGGCGAACCCGGCATCGCGGGGGTGCGGTTGGACTTGACCGGGACTGACGTGAACGGCAACCCCGTCGCCAAGAACACGACCACCGACGCCGACGGCCTGTACCTGTTCGACAACCTCGCCCCCGGCACGTACACCGTCGCGGTCACGAACCCCGGCGGCGGGTACATCGCGACGATCCCGCTGGCCGGCGGCAACACCGCCAAGGACAGCAACCCGACGCCGACCGGAACGACCCCGGCGTTCCTGCCGAGCGGTGCGGAAGACCGGACGCTCGACTTCGGGTTCTACCAGTTCGCCGCCCTCGGCGACTTCGTCTGGAACGACCTGAACGCCAACGGCCAGCAGGACGGCGGCGAGCCCGGCATCCCCGGCGTGCCGGTCAACCTCACCGGCACGGACGGCCAGGGGAACTTCGTCACCGGGACCACGACGACCGACGCCGACGGGAAGTACCTGTTCCCGGACCTCGTCCCCGGCACGTACCAGGTGTCGTTCCCGACCCTCCCCGGCTTCGTCCGCACGGGGGCGAACGTCGGCAACGACGCCACCGACAGCGACGCCGACGACCTCACCCTCGGCGTCACCGGCAACTACACCCTCGTGTCCGGGCAGACGGACCTGACCGTGGACGCCGGGTACTACCAGCTCGTCAAGGTCGGCGACTTCGTGTGGGACGACACGAACGCCAACGGCATCCAAGACGGCGGCGAGCCCGGCATCAACGGCGTCACCCTCACGCTCACCGGCACGACCGGGGCGGGGGCGGCCGTCACCCTCAAGACCACGACGGCCGGGAACGGCGGCTACCTGTTCGACAACCTCGTCCCCGGCACGTACACCGTCGCGGTCGATGCGGGTAACTTCGCCGGGGCCGGCGCGCTGGTCGGCTACCTCGCCAGCCCCACGGGCGCGGGCGGCAACCCGGCCCTGGACAGCAACCCGTCGCCGACCGGCACCACGCCGGCCGCCCTGCCCGGCGGGTCGCAAGACCTCACCCTCGACTTCGGGTTCTACAAGACCGTCCGGGTCGGCAACTTCGTCTGGCACGACGTGAACGCCAACGGCCGGCAGGACGCCGGCGAGCCGGGCATCGGCGGCGTCGAGCTGAAACTGTACGACGCCAACGACAACCTTGTCGGGACGGACACCACGGACGCGGACGGCCTGTACCTGTTCGACGGCCTCAAGCCGGGCGCGTACACGGTCAAAATCCAAACCGCCCTGCCGACCGGGTACGACAAGGCGTCGCCGACCGCCGCGTTCGTGCCCGTCCCGTTCGGCACCGACGTGGATAGCAACGAGTCCCCGACGACCACCGCCTTCCTCCCCGGCGGGACCGAGGACCTCACCCGCGACTTCGGGTACTACAAGCTCGCCGCCCTCGGCGACTTCGTGTGGAGCGACAAGAACGCCAACGGCGTCCAGGACGCCGGCGAACTCGGCATCCCGAACGTCACGGTCAACCTGAAGGACGCCGGCGGCGCGGTCATCGCCACGACGACGACCGACGCGAACGGCCTGTACCTGTTCCCCGGCCTCACCCCCGGCACGTACTCCGTCCAGTTCCCGACGCTCCCCGGCCTGTTCCGCTCGCCGACCGACGTGGGGGCGAACGACGCGAAGGACAGCGACGCGCTCGTCGCCACCGGCATGACCGGGACGTACACGCTCGCGTCCGGCGAGACCAACCTGACCGTGGACGCCGGGTACTACACGATCGCCATCGAGCTGGTGAAGCTGACCAACGGCACGGACAACAACAACCCGACCGGGCCGGTCGTGCCGGTCGGCAGCACGGTCACGTTCACGTACATCGTCACGAACACCGGCAACGCCCCGCTCACGGACGTGGAGGTCGTCGATGACAACGGCACGCAGGGGAACACGGCCGACGACTTCGTCGTCGGTACGATCGCGAACCTCGCGTCCGGCGCGTCCGCGACGCTGACGGCCGCCCGGATCGCCACGGCCGGGCAGTACGTCAACTACGCGACCGTCACCGGCAAGGACAAGAACGACGGGACCAACACCGTCACGGACACCGACCTCGACCACCACTTCGGGGCGACGCCGACGATCAACATCGTCAAGCTCACGAACAGCACGGACAACGACACCGCCCCCGGCCTGCTCGTGCCGGTCGGCACGCCGATCACGTGGACGTACACCGTCACCGCCGTCGGCGCGAACGAGCCGATCGCGAACGTCGTCGTCGTGGACGACGCCGGCACGCCGGGCGTTACCTCCGACGACTTCTTCCCCACCTACGTCAGCGGCGACGCGAACGGCAACAAGCTGCTCGACCCGACGGAGACGTGGACGTACACGGCGGCCGGCGGGCTGGCCGTCGCCGGGCAGTACACGAACAACGCCGTCGTGGCCGGCAAGGGGAGCATCAGCAACATCCCGGTCACGGACGACAACCCGGACAACTACTTCGGGCTGACGCCGCGGATCGACGTGGAGAAGACGACCGACGGGTCGCCGAACGGCAACCCGGTCGATTCGGACTACGACAACGAGGACGCGGCGAACGGCCCCGGCGTGCCGGTCCTCACGCCCGGCACGGTCGTCACCTGGACGTACAAGGTGAAGAACACCGGGACCGTCCCGTTCGACAAGGCCGACATCACGCTCGTGGACGACAACGGCACGGCCGCCACGAGCGACGACCTGTCGATCGCGAACGGGAAGATCACGTTCGCGGCCTACCTCACCGGCGACGCGGACAACTTGCTCGAACCGGGCGAGGAGTGGACGTACACGGCCAGCGGGATCGTCCAGAACCTGGCGACGCCGGGCGGGGCGAGCACCGTGGACTTCTCCGGCAGCTCCGCGACCAGCGGCGCGGTCGGCAACATCCGCAACTATACCGTCGGCGGCGTCGGCGTGAACGTGTCCGCGTTCAGCCGCGACAAGGCGACCGGGGCGTGGGAAACCGCCTACCTCGGCGCGTACGCCGGCGGCCTCGGCGTGACCGACGGCATCGAGGGGACCGGCGCGAACGACACGCACACGGTCGATAACGTCGGCCGCGACAACTACGTCCTGTTCGAGTTCTCCGAGACCGTCGTCGTCGATTCCGCGTTCCTCGGGTACGTCGTCAACGACAGCGACCTGACCGTCTGGATCGGCACGCTGCCGGACGCCTTCAACAACCACACCGTCCTCAGCGACGCCGTCCTGGCCGGCCTCGGGTTCACCGAGGTCAACCTGACGACGCTGACCGGGGCGCGGCTCGCCGACCTGAACGCCGGGAACGTGGCCGGGAACGTCCTCGTCATCGCCGCGGACACGACCGACACGTCGCCGGAGGACCGGTTCAAGATCGAGAAGCTGACGGTCAAGAAGGTCCAGCCGGGGACTTACGAGAACAAGGCGACGGTCACCGCCCCGAACGCGGACCCGGACTCGGACCTCAGCCACTACAAGAACCCGACGGCGAAGATCAACATCGAGAAGTACGTCAAGGAGGTGACGGTCACCGGCGGCGAGGGGCTGACCCCCGGCTACTGGAAGCAGACGCACCACTTCCCGACGTGGGGGCCGACCGGGTACGCGCCGGCGAACAGCTTCAACACGGTGTTCGGCGTCTCCGACCCGGACAACCCGACGCTGCTGCAAGCCCTGCAGACCGGCGGCGGCGGGTTCAACGCCCTCGGCCGGCACGCGGTCGCGGCCTTGTTGAACTCGGCCCACCCGACGGTCGAGTACAAGTTCACGACCGCCCAGGTGATCGCGAAGGTGCAGTCCGCCTACGCGAACCCGAGCCTGGTCGAGTCGATCAAGAACGAGCTGGCCGCGGAGAACGAGCGCGGGGCCGACCTGTCGTCCGACACCGGGTCGGTCACCGACCCGACGCCCGGTAACCCCGGCAGCGACGCCGACGCCCCGACGGGCCTGGTGCTGCAGACCGGCGAGTACGTGCTGTTCACGTTCGTCGTCACCAACCCCGGCGCGACGCCGCTGGCGAACGTCGTCGTCACGGACGACAACCAGACGCCGAACGACCCGAGCGACGACTTCAACCCGACCCCGGTGCTGGCCGGCGGGTTCAACGTCGGCGACGCGGACAAGGACAACGTGCTCGACGTGGGCGAGGCGTGGAAGTACACCTACGGCCCGATCGTCGTGACGGAAGGCCAGCACACGAACAACGCGACCGTCACCGGCACGCCGGTCGGCGGCGGCCCGGCGGTCACGGACAACGACCCGGCCAACTGGTTCGGGATCACGGACAAGGACGGCACGATCAAGGGGAAGAAGTTCCTGGACGCGAGCGGGAACGGGCTGAACCTCGTCGCCGGGACGCACAGCCCGGCCGACACGCCGATGGCCGGCGTCACGATCTACATCGACGCCGACAACGACGGGGTGAAGGACGCCGGCGAGCACGCCACGGTCACGGCCGCGGACGGCGGCTACCAGTTCACCGGGCTGACGCCGGGGACGTACATCGTCCGCGAGGTCGTCCCGGCCGGGTACGTCCGGACCGGCCCGGCGACGGCCGACTACTACGCGATCACCATCGCGTCCGGCCAGGTGCTCGGCGGGTACGACTTCGCGAACGCGGAGAAGTGCGAGGAAGACACGATCACGAACCTGTCGTTCACCATCGTCAGCACGGACGGGACGACGCGGACGGTCACCGACCTGCGGGGCAACACGCGGGAGGGCGACCTCATCACCGCGACGTTCAAGGTGAACGTGCCGGCCGGGCAGACGCACCTGGTGTCGTTCGTCAGCTACACCGCGCCGGAGCCGTACTTCAACGCGAACACGGCCCACCTGCAGCGGATCGACGACCTCGCGCAGGGCGAGTTCGGGCCGGGCACGCACTCGCTGACGATCCGCGTGCCGAACTGCTTCTACCAGGTGGACCTGGTGTGCGGCGACGCGATCGACAAGCTCGGGCCGGCCGGCAGCAACATCTTCTACACGCCGCAGGGCCGGCTGGAGAGCGCGGACAACGGCGGCGAGCACGCCTGCGGCACGAACCCCGGCACGATCAGCGGGTACAAGTGGCTGGACAAGGACGCGGACGGCGTGTGGGACGCCGGCGAGCCGGGCCTCAAGGACTGGACGATCTACGTGGACGCCAACAACAACAACGTCAAGGACGCCGGCGAGCTGGCCACCGTGACGGACGCGAACGGGTTCTACCGGTTCAACAACGTCCCGGCCGGCAGCTACAGCGTGCGGGAGGTCCTCAAGGCCGGGTGGTTCCAGAGCAAGGCCCCCGGCACGGTGACCCTGACGGCCGGGGAGAACGAGACGAACGAGAACTTCGGCAACTACCAGAAGGCGACCGTCAGCGGGTACAAGTACGACGACAAGAACGCCGACGGCGAGTGGGACAAGGACGGCCTGGACAACTGCCTGGGCACGGCCGACGACGAGAAGGGCCTGTCCAACTGGCGGATCTTCGTGGACCTGGACGGCGACGAGGTGTGGGACACGAACGAGCCGTCGGACCTGACGGACTCGAGCGGGTACTACAGCATCTCCGGGATCACGCCGGGGGCGATCCAGATTCGCGAAGTCTGCCAGTCCGGGTGGGTCCGCACGACCGACGACGCGGACATGAACGTCACCAGCGGCCAGTCCGTGTCGAGCGTGAACGTCGGCAACTTCAAGGGCAACCTCGTCATGGACGGGGACACGGCGACGGTCAACTTCTGGAAGGGGACCGTCGGCCAGGCGCTCATCAAGAAGATGAACGGCAGCGTGAACAGCACGGCCCTCGGCAACTGGCTGGCGTCGAACTTCCCGAACGTGTACGGCTCCGGCACGGGGTCGAACAACATGGCCGGGAAGAAGAACTGGGAGGTCGCCGACTACATGAAGGCGCTGGCCGCCGACTCGACGAAGCAGCTGCAGGCGAACGTGCTGGCGACGGTGTTCGCCGTGTACGTGACGGACACGGACTGGGCGGGCGGCAGCTACGCCGCGTCCTACGGGTTCAACGTCAGCACGACCGGCGTGAAGAACGACTACTTCAACATCGGCACGAGCGGGGCGGCGTTCGGGGTGCAGGACGACAGCATCCTGACGGTGTGGCAAATCCTGCAGGCGACGAACGCGCGGGCCAGCGGCGGTGTGCTGTGGTCCGGGTACAGCTCGGCGATCAAGACGAAGGCCCTGTGGGTGTTCGTCGGCATCAACGGCGAGGGCGGCATCTGACCCGATTCGCGACGTGACAACCCTGCGGCCGACGGGACTTCCCGTCGGCCGCTTTTCGTTGGCGGTCGTCGTGGTGCGGACGGTGTGGACGATAATTGACGTAAACGCCAACGGGGTCGAGAAATGCACACGAACGGCCGCGCGGCGAATAGTTACGAAACGGTGTCGGCGAATAATATCAAGAAATCGTCAGAAATTTTGTTGACAGGCTGCCTGTCAAGAAGATACCATCTGCTTGCTCGCCCAACACGGCCTCTCCCGAGGTATCCCGTGTCCACTTTAACCGCAAGCAGCGAGCAGCTAGGAGTGGCCCCGCTCGCTGGCAGTTGTTAACGTTGGTCCCCTTTGCGTTACTCGGGTCGGCTTGCCAACCACGAACTGACCCGCCCTCACCACCAAATCCGGGGCTTGCCCCGTTGACTGTCACCCTTTTCGCTCCCCCGTCGTCCTCTTATCCGGTTGGTAGTATCGGCCACGGCGAGCGGTTCGAGTTGCCCTTCCGGTTGCACAACCCGAGTGAATCGCCCGTCGAACTCGGGCCTGTCGTGACCAGTTGCGATTGCTTGCACGTGATCCTCCCCGAGAAGCGGGTCGCGGCCAATCAGTCCGTGGCCGGAACCCTTGTTCTCGACTTTCAAAAAGACCCCACTTATACCGGCGGGTTGTTGCTCTCGGCCGAGGCTACCACAGCCGAGCCAACCCCGCGGAAGGCATTCACGATTCGGCTCTCCGCCGACGTGAAGTAACCGGCGGCCTTGTCGGTCGGCGGTCAGTTTGGTGACTCTTCAACAGGAGGGATGCTATGAGTCGGACAACTCAACGTCTGGTCGGAATGTTCTCATTCGCGGCAGCTATCGGAGTGTTCGCGGCTTACACGTCGCCACCCGCGACTGGGACTACTTATCAAAATTCTGCTTGCGGTACCTTCGGAGACTGCAATGCTCTGCAACAGCAGAATGGTACCTGCAACGTTACTAGCCAGTGCCGAGGAAACACACTTCCTCAAAATTATAGCACATGTTTTAGCGTGTCAGCATCAAGTACCTGCACCGATGATGCTAAAAAATACGGGACTAACAAAAATTGTACCGGTTACTGCGTTGGCGAGCCACGGGTAACAACTGTTTGATGACCCATGTTTTGTGCAAGTAGAATTACCAATCTCGCCCAAGCAGCGTTGAGTATCTCTCAATTTGAGTTCAACCACCCAAATTCGATAACATTGAGCCGACAAGGCCTTAAGATGATTAAAACTATAATTTTCACTATCATACTCGCACTTACCAGTGCCGACGCTTGTTGGTCGAGCGATAACGATAAATTGTTTGAACAAGTACGGATAGCCCATCGCATGGCCCGCCAGTCGATTCGTCAATTCAGTTGCGCATATGTAATGCGACAAACGATGCCCATTAAACAAGTTCTGGCGAGTGGAAAGTACGCCCGGAACGGTAATGCTGTGTCGATCAAGGATGGCAACGAAGGCATTAGCACGGTCGATTTGCTTCTACAAAATGGACAAGCCCGATCCGTCACCCGCCTTTGGGTGGATAAAAGAATTCAGTACGGTGCGTTTCTCGAATCTGAAGCCAAAATGTCCTATCCAGGTGACGTGTGGCTCGCGATGCTTATCGACCATTACGATCCCGATACTAGTCGATGTAACTACGACAAAGTTCTCGACCAAATCGAGAAGTTGGCAAAATTGAGTCGAGTATCTATTGGTGGAAGAGATTGCATTCTAATTGAGTACCAGCATAAAAATAAATACGAACGCACGATTGTCCGCAAAGTGTGGCACGACATCGGCCGCAACTATCTTATTTGTAAATTTGAATATTATGAGATAACCCATCCGAACGATCGAGTTATCGTCGAAGTCGTTGAATTTCTCGAAGTGACTGCCGGAGTCATTGTTCCAGTCAAGAATGACACAAAGGCGTATCGAGACAACGAAGTTATTCGACATAACACGCTTGAGTTGACCGATATCCAAGTAAATCAAAGGATCCCTGAGTCGATCTTTGTACTTCCATCTATTCCGCTTGGCACCGAATTGCAAGACTTAACTCGCGGGACATCCGGGCCTGTTGGGCCAGATTGGAAGGGCGTCGGGTCAACCAAACAACGAATAACGGTTACGTTACCGCCCGAACGGAGTGATGTTCTCACAGGTCAGCCGACCGCATCCGAACCATGGACGCTCAATCAGTATCTGCTTTACGGCTCACTTTTGATGTTCGTAATTTGCATGGCTGCCCTCTGGCTGCGTCGCAGACGAGCATCGGGCAACACCAGCGAAGTATAGAGAGCCTGAACGTGGACATCGCAAATGATCGCATCGACTGGCTGGGACGAATCCTCGCGATTCTTGCGGCGATTGCTGTGGGGCTGACCACGTTCTCGCTGGTGCGAGCCAATTCTATGCAACCACCCGCGCTGCACTATCCATCCACTTTGGACCTCGGACCGCACAAATTCGGAGCGACGGCAATTGCCAGAGTCGTATTGGCGAACGACGGGCGCGGCGAACTAGTAGTCGGGCCGTTCAAAACATCCTGCTCATGCGCCGGAGTCGAAGTGGAGCGGGATGGCAAGTTCCAGCGAATCGAGCAACTCCGAATTCCGCCGCATTCTCGATTCGAAGTGGTGGTTCGCATCGCCGTCGGCGCGAAACCAGGAACGAGCCAGCAAGTGGCAATTGTGTTCGCGTCGAATGATCCCAAGCAGCCTGAGGGTAGCTTTGAAGTCCACATTAGCCAAGTCCTTGGCGGCGTCTACACCATACCCTCAGACGCCATCGTTGGGGATATCGTTCAAGGATCGACGGAAGTTCGGGATGTGTTCATCTACGCCAACGGTGCGAAAGATCGACGGATCGAGGCCGTTCGCGTCTCCCATATCGACCGGTTCTCGGTGGAACTCGTGTCGCCGCAAGCCGGTGTCCACGAACCGCAAGTTCACGAGACGGCGGGGAATATGATCGCCGTCGCGAGGGTTCGTCCGAAGCCGGGATACGTCGGCCCGATAGACGGCTACTTCGAGTTGATCGCGACCGGTGAGACCCGCGCGCCAAATCGGGTTGACGTGATCGGGCAAGTTATCGGCCCCTACGTCTGCACGCCGGACGTGCTTTCATTGCCCCGGTTCGTCGGCGGCAAGGCGGAGTACACGGCCGAGTTCCACATGGCCCGCCGTGATGGGAAACCGATCACCGTGACGGCCGATGGCCTGCCGAAAGAGATCGCTACGAAGATCGAACCCGCCCCGAATGATCCCGCGCGGGTGCGGGTCGTCGTCTCGTGCGAGCCGGGCGATTCGACCCGGAACATCCGTTTGCGGTTCCAGGCCCGAGCCGGGGAGGATGAACCGGAGGGTGTTGAAGTGCCGCTCCTCGTAACAGGGAGGTCGCCATGAAGCGCCTGCCGTTTACCCGCAGGCCGGGGTTCACGCTCATCGAGTTGCTGACCGTGATCGCGGTCATGGGTATTCTGATTAGCCTGCTGCTCTCGGCCGTCCAGGGCGTACGGGCGGCGGCGGCGCGGACCGTCTGCGCTAACCATCTCCGGCAGATCGGCCTCGCCTGCCACATGTACCACGACCAGAACGACCGCCTGCCCGCGGCCTACCGCACGGCCCGCGAGGTTTCGCCGAACTGCCACCTGACTTGGCCGGTCGATCTCCTGCCGTTCCTTGAACAGGGAAACTTGCACGCCCAGACACTCGCCTCGCACCGGGCGGATTACGTCGGCTACAACAACCCGCCCCACGCCGGGCTAACCGCCGTTGTGAAAGTTTACACCTGCTCGGCCGACGGGCGGTTGCAGGCCCCGATCACCGACGACAAGGGCTTCACTGCCGCTTACGGCTCTTACGTCGGCGTGGCCGGGAGCTACCAGAAGATGATCGAAGACCGGACCCGCGAGGGGGCCATGCGAGCCGACACGGGAGTGCGGTTCGGGGAAATCCTCGACGGCACGAGCGGCACGTTGCTCATCGGCGAGAAGCCGCCCTGGGGCAAGTACCTCGACGGCAACTGGTACACGAGCTGGAGTCCCGCCATTGGCTCGGAGTCGGGCATTACATATATGTCGATGGTGAGCAACGGTCGGTCGGGCTGCAAAGGGCCGATCGAGTACGGGCCGGGGCAACTCACAAACTTCTGCGACACGGAGCACTTCTGGTCGCTGCACCCTGGCGGGGCGAACTTCGCGTTCGCCGACGGCGGCGTGCGGTTCATCCGCTACTCCGCCAAGGACGTGATGCCGGCCCTCGCCACCCGCGCCGGCGGCGAGACGGCGGCTCTGCCGGACTAAGTGGACAAATATTCATTCTACCCGTCGCGTCAACCCAAGTGGCGATTCCGCCACGGGGGGCCACCCGTGGCGGTGGCGGCGGTGGCGGTGGCGCTCGGCCCGTCACCCCGGCGGGTCGGCCGCGGATGCCAGCGACACCACGTTCTTGCCCCACCTCAGACCCCTCGCCCCGCCCGCGCCACCCGACCCGGAGAATCCCCCCGGCCGCGCCGATTCGCTTGACTTGATGCCCCGGCGAACTACGCTCCTTGCGGAGACTTTCCGTTGCGGCAGAACTTTCGGCTCGCCCACGGTCCGGCCGTTCCGCCCCCGATCGCTTGCATTCGCCGCATCTCATGAACGAGAGCGGACTTAAAGGAGTTCCCCCGGATGGCGAACCCGAATTCGTTGCCGCCCGATTCGTCCCCGTCGATTTCCGCCGCCGAGTTGCGCCGCCGCTTGCTCTCGTCCACCCCGCCGCCGCTCAACGGGACGACCGGGACGGTGGAATTCGATGACGACGCCGACCGGTCGGACAGCGGCCCGGTCTCGACCGAGCAAATGCTCCGCAAGCTGCGGATGCCGGGCGGCGTCACGACGACCCCGGCCCCGCTCGCCCCCGAGGACGAGCCGAGCGGGTTCCAGACGAAGATGGCGGCGTTCGGCCGCCGGGCGGGGGCCATGGGCATCGGCCCGGCCCCGGTCTACGCCCCCGGGTACGGCATGGACCCGAACGACACGCCGTCCGCCGAGACGCAGCGGCTGAAGGCCGAGAACAAGGAGCTGAAGCAGCTGCTCGGCGAGATGAAGCACCTGCTCCAGGAGGCCAGCGACAACGAGCAGACGTTCGGGAAGGCCAAGCAGGAGCACGCCCAGGCGCTCGCCGACCAGCAGCAGCAGATCGACGCCCTGACGGAGCAACTGCACTCGATCGAGGAGCAGATCGCCAGCGGGACGCTCGCCCACGTCGAGCCGCAAAAGACGCCGAAGACGCGGACGGAACTCGAGGAGTGGACCGAGGACCTGGAGCAAGAGGCGGCGCGGCTGGCGCAGGAGTCGAAGCGGCTGGAGAACGACCGCCGGCAACTGCAGGAGGACGAGGAGGCGATGGAGAAGCAACTGCGGGACATGGAGGTGGCGATGGCCCGCGAGCGGGCGCTGATGGCCCGGCAGGAGACGGAGCTGAAGCGGCTGAGCGCCGAGATTCAGCACGAGCTGGAGATCATGCAGCGGGGCGACGCGACGCTCCGGGAGCAGATGCAGAAGTTCCAGCGGCGGGCGCAAGAGGTGTTGCAGAAGCCCGGCCACGGCAGCCAGTCCGGGTCCGGCCCGCAGGGCTGGGGCCGCCGGTCGGGGTGAGTGTCAGAGGTCAGAGGTCAGAGGTCAGAAGTCAGAGGTCAGAGGTCAGAGGTCAGAAATGGGAAGGGCCGGTCGTGACGACCGGCCCTCTTGCGTTTCGGGCGGGGCGGCCGTTACTTGTCCTTCTTCTCCCGCTTCCCCTCGATGTCGAACTCGCGGGTCTCGCCGCCGGCGTCGATGGCCCCCTTGCCCTTGAGCTTGTCCCCCTCGACCTTGAACTTGTACTTGACGGTGAACGTCCGGTCCATGACCGCCCGGTCGGCCGAGAACGTGATCTCCCCGTCCTTCACGGCCACGTCCGTCAGCTTCACGTCCTTCTGGTCCGGCCACGACATCGTGCCGGCGTACTTGTCCCCGTCCTTCTTGAGCGTCAGCGTGGACGTTCGCTTCATGTCGCCGATCGAGTACTCGCACGCCCACGTGCCGACGAGGTCGGCCTTGTCCGCCGCCCGCCCGAGGCCGCAAAGCCCGAGCACCAGTGCCGCCGCAATGATGGTCTTCATGGTCGCCTCCCAGGGTTCGCAGGGGCCGTCCGACGCGGCCCGCCGGGGCCGATTGTAGTGACCGGCCCGGCCCGCCGCCGCAGTTCCTTCCGCGCGACGGCCGGCAGCCCGACCCCGAGGACGACCCCGAGCAGGACGGTCCACACGACCTGGAGCAGCACGTCGGCCGGCGTCAGTTCCCGCCACCGGTCCCACAGGACGTACAGGCCGAGCGCGACGAGCGCCAGCCCGACGACCGGCAGGACGACGACCCACGCGACCAGTTCCCACTTCGCCCGCTTCTCGATGTACTCGCCGCGACCGTACGACGGCATGTCTGGCCCTCACTTCAATCCGAGCACCCCGTCCACGACCCAGCACCCCCGCACGTGCGGCCCGCCGCCCCGGCAGTGCGCGAGCACCTGCTCGTCCTCGCACCCGGCGTCCTGGAGCGCGTCGGCGAGGATCGGCAGCCGGTCGAACGCCCGGTCGTCGTAGACGCCGCGGGCGATCCCGACGGCCGTGGGCGTGAGCCAGGACGGGTGGAAGGCGATGGGGCGGAACGGGTTGCCGAACACTTCCCGCACGAGCCAACCGCCCGGCCAATCCGGTTCGGCAGCCAGGTGTTGGGTGAGGTGTTTACTCGCCCCGCCCTCACACCACCCGAGGTTATTCGTCTCCGTCCCGTGCTCCGCAATGTGGGCCGCGTTGTTGAGCCGATCGACCACCGCCTGGTCCCCGATCACCTCGGCCCCCTCGGACACGACCGCGCGGAGGCCCGCCTCCGTGAACACGCCCATCTCCACCAGCCGCCGTACGCCCGGCGAGTAGTCGCCGCCGGCCATGTACTGCCGAATGAACCGAGGGTCGAAGTCGCAGCCGTAACCCGCCCCCTCGGCCCCGGCATTCGCACCCATCACCTCGTCCTCGGTCGCGGCCCCGTCCACAGCCCGCTCCGCCACCTCGACCGCGTTCCGCGAACCGTCGTGGTACAGCAACGCCCAGAGGGTCCGGAGGCCGCCGCACACGTACAAAATGCCCTTCCGCTCGCCGACCGTGCCGGCTAAGCGGGACAGCATTGACCGCCAGTCCTCACTAACTAGCCACTCTGCTTCCGTCATCATCCGCCCTCACGCCTTGCCGAGAACCAAGTCGCACACCCATCACCCGCGGACGTGGAGCTGCCCCGCGTCCCGGCAGTGGCCCAGGATCGTCTCGTCCTCGCAGCCCGCGTCCTGTAACGCGTCGGCGAGGATCGGCATCGCGCTGAACTCGCGGGCGTCGTACATCCGTCGGGCCACGCCGATGGCGGTGGGGGTTCGCCACCGGGGGTCGAAGGCGACGGGGCGGAAGGGGTTGCCAAATATGTCGCGGAGCAACGTCAGGAGGGCGAACTGCTCGACCCAACGCCACTCGACCTCAGCGTGACGACTCGCGAATGGGCCGCGTCGGGCGGTGAGAAAGTTAATGAGTTCTTGGATCGACGAGCGGTACCGGCTCACGGCGTCCCGATAGCTCGCCGAGTAGGTCACCGCTGCGACCACGACGAGTCGGAGCGGGTCGTCCCACCCCGCGACTCGCAGGCGTGCGACTGCATCTCGGAGCACGTGGTATCGGCCGGGGTCGTCCGCGTACCGCTCCGACTCGTCGATCACGGCCCCCGCGGCCGGACAAGGGAAGCGGGACAAGTTCGACCGGAAGCAGGCGCACGTGAGCAGCCGCAACTTCCGGTCGTACCCGTGCGGCTGCGACGCAAGGACGGAGAAGGCGTCGTCGAACCATCGAATCCCGTCCCACTCTTCCCCCGTCATGCCCACTACCCTCCCGTCCCCCGATCCTCCCACACGCCACGCCCGCCCGCAACGGAATCCGGTCGCTCGCGGCCTGGCTCCCTTCGGGGTGACCGGCCGGCGCGGGAACGCCGACTCGGCGGTTGTCGAGGGGTCGTTTGTTCGAAGGGTTCTGGCGTCGCGGGTAAGGAGGGGAAGGCGCGGGGGAAGTGAATGGGCAGTTCCGTGCCGCGGGTCGATCGACCCGCGGCACGGGACGGGTCACCGGGACGGCATCGAGACGGGGTAGCCGACCGTCGCGACCGACGGCTGCACCGGCTGGCCCGGTTGCAGATACGACATGCCCCCGTGGACGCCGGGCTGGCCGTGCCAGGGTTGGCCGTACATCGGCTGGCCGTACATCGGCTGGCCGTAACCGGCCCCGCAGCACGACGACGGGGCCGGGGCGACGACCGCCCCGCAGTCGTTGCCCCGGCCGCGCTTCCGGCCCCGCTTCCCGAGCGCCGAGGCGTCGTCGGCCAACGTGCCCAGGCCGAACAGGGCCAGCACACAAATCATGATCGCTCGCATCACATTCCCTCGAAGAGGTGTCCGGGCGACCGAAGCGGCCGACCGGCGGGGGACTCAGCCCCGCCCCGACGTTGCAAGGATCGCGCCTGCGGCGGTGAAATCTTCAGCGTTCGCGCGACAGGACAATCGGAGACGTTTTTCGGCACGGCCGTTCCCGCGTCACGCACGTTCCTGCTTGGGGACGGCGGGCACCACGGCCGTGCCGTCGTCCGGGCCGACGGTGCAGTCGTGAGCGGTGTCGTTGTCGGGCCGGTCGTCGTTCAGGCCGTCGGCGACGACGAGGGACCAAACGCGAACGGCCAACCCGGTGCGTGCAGTCATGGCAGCCTCCTGCGGGACATGAAGGGCGGGCGTGTCGGGGAATGCACGGACCGTGCCGCCCCGTGGACGGGGCGAACAAGGAGATGGCAGGAAGGGACACGAGCCGGACGGACTCGTGTGATGCAACCAACAGGACGTAGTGACCGCGGGTGGACTCGAACCACCGCTCTCCTCCGTGTCAGGGAGGCGTCGTCGCCGCTGGACCACGCGATCAAAGTACCCCGGCCAGGATTCGAACCCGGAACGCCACGTTCGAAGCGTGGAATGATAAATCCGTTTCACCACCAGGGCATCAGCGGAAGGGGTGGGAGTCGAACCCACACCGCCCACGCGGGCGGCACACGTTAGCAGCGTGTTCCGGCGAACCGGTGTCCGGCTCCCTTCCGTTCGTCAGTGGACCCGCCGGGGATCGAACCCGGATTGCCGACATGCCATGCCGGCGTCATCCCGTTAGACCACAGGCCCGTGTTCAACAGTGGAGGAGCGGGGAGTCGAACCCCGATTTCCCGCGTGCGAGGCGAGCGTCGTCCCGTTGGACCACAACCCCATTGTTCAGTGACCCGGGTGGGAGTCGAACCCACAAACATCAGGCTCTCGACCTGACCGCTATTCCCGTTCGCGCACCGAGTCGTTTTCGAGGGCGGCCCGGACTCGAACCGGGCGGCCGTGGCGTCGCGCCGCGACGCCGGCCGGGGCACCCGCCCCCGCGAGTTGCAGACCTGGGAGTCGAACCCAGCCATCGGGCTTATGAGACCCAACCGAGCGCCGGCCCGTCTGCAATCCGTCCCGGCGGCCGGCCGCGGATCGAACGCGGCCCGTCGCCGGACTTGCCAGGAAAGAGGGCGGAAATCGGGAAGAGGTTCGCGGAATCGCGGCGGGAGTTCGTCAGGCGGGAACGGCCGCGGCCGTCGGGCTGAACCGGATCGCCCCGCCGGTCGCCTTCGCCGTGCTGGACAGGTCGATCTTCGCCACCGACCCCGCCGCCCGACGGCGGTGGGGAATCTCTACCCGACCCGGCCGGGCGGGGGCATGACCTCTTTAGGTCATTGTTCCGACGGGCGGCGGCCGGATGATACAGTTACACTGCCCTTCCTCTGCCGAGCGCCTGCCGTGGCCGCGGAACGCCAATCGCCGCTCCAGTACGTCGTGAGCATGGCCTTCGGGTCGGACGACCTGACGCCGTACACGGCCCAGTACACCTGGAACTCGAACCAGATGGCCCACGCCATGATGGGCTTCTGCCTGGCCGTCTGCTGGCTGTTCGTGGTCCTCGCGATCCATCCCGGCCGGGGGCACCCGAAGCCCCCGCCCGGCGGCGTCGTGTCCTGGGTCCGCCGGCGGCTCGTCGGCCTGCCGACCGACTTCTACGTCGTGCTCCTGTTCGCCGCGATCCCGGCGAAGGAGGTGGCGGACCTCCTCCTGGACGCGGCCGGCCACGCCGGGTCGCCGGTGAAGGCGAACACGGCGAGCCTCGTGTTCGACTCGGTGACGGACATCTCCTTCTGGTGGACCGGCATGTTCCTGGCGGCCGCGATCATGGCCTGGTTCACGCGGGAGGAGAAGCGGCTGCGGCGGGTCGTGCCGGTCGTCGGCCTGGCCGCGTGCCTCGCGTTCTGGCTCGGGTACGCCGGGACCGTCTGGCAGAACCAGAAGCAGGCGTTCGACGCGTCCGGGATGCCGTTCAACTACACCCGGCTGGCCGTCCTGTCCGGCCGCGACGAGATCGCGTTCGGGCCGACCTCGGAGGTCGGGTGGGAGCAGTTGGAGGCCGACTTCCGGCAGCAGGTCGTGGCCGCCGAACCCGGCAAGCGGCCGCCGCAGCGGCACTACGTCATCTACGGCGGCACGCCGGAACTCCGCTCGAAGCTCGCCGTCAGCATGGGGTGCGAGTACGCGTTCAAGCTCCGGGCGGACGCGAAGTACGCGAACGACCTCGCCGGCACGCGGGTCCGCTACCTCACGGCCGTCGGCGTCCTGGAACACCCCGCCGTCCTGGAGCGGGCGCAGGTCGATCTGTTGGAGTGCGTCATCATCGACGACCTGGACGTGGCGACGAAGCTGCCGTCCCGCGTCGCGCCGACCAAGAGCCTCCGGTATTACCGGAACGTTGCGCGAAACTCCACGGACCAGAAGGCCGACATCCCCGTGGACGTTTTGCAAGAAGCGGCCGGCGAGCGGCTGCCCCCACGACAGCCGAGCAAGCAATCGCCGAGCAAGGTCGAGGTCTCCCTCGGGGAGCTGGAGAAGGTCATGCCGGCCGGCCCGCCGCCGCCCCCGCCGCCGGCGGCGGACCCCAAAAAAAAGCCGCCGGCCCCGGCGGAGGTTCTCGAGGAGGCGAAGGACGAACTCGAGTCGCGGGTCGAGGTCCTCCGGTCGTTCGGGCGGAAGACCCGGCCGATCAAGCCGCAGCACGACGAGGACGGCATCAGCACCATCTGGGTGCTGGCCGGCCACCCGGGGGCCGCGAACTCGGGCACGTACCGGGCCTGGGTCGAGCGCCGCGACGCCTGGCTCCGCGAAATCCAGCTGCTGTTGAACGTCGGCCCGGACGCGATCCGGCTGATCGAAATCCGCGACCCGCGCCCGCCGAATGGAGTCACCCCGCCATGACCCCGTCCCACCCGGCCGTCCGCATCCTCCGCGCCCTGGCCCTCGTCGTGGCCGCGGCCGCGCTCGTCGTCACCCTCGTCCTCGTCGTCGGCGAGCGGCAGTGGGCGGCCCGGAACGTCCCGAAGGCCGACCCGGAGGACGCGTTCGTGAACGGGAGCATCGGCACGGAGCTGGCCCCGGTCGTCGCGTTCGAGGTACTGCCGGACCTTTTCCCGGAGGAGTTCCGGCCGCTGGAGGCGTACTTCGCCGCGTTCCGCAAGCCCCCGCCGGCCGCCGGCGACTGGGTCGAGCAGTACGGGTTCATCCGGCGGGCCGGCGACCTGCCGGTCGGGTTCGTGAAGTCGTACCACCGGCCGGGGAGCGGGGCCGGGTCGCCGGTCGAGTTCGTCGGCCTGTCGTGCGCCGCGTGCCACGCGGCCGAGATTCAGACGGACCCGGACAAGCCCGGCAAGGTGCTCCCCGGCGTCGGCAACCCGACGATGAACCTGCTCGCCTTCTCCGAGGCGATCCGCAAGGTGCTGGTGAAGCGGGTGACGCCCGACGACCCGGCGTCCGACTACGTCCTGTCGGTCGCCGCCGTCGCCGCCGCGCGGAAGGCGAAAAAATTGGACGAGATGACGACGGCGCAGAGCCTGTTCACCGCCCTCTGGCTGGCGGCCGCGCGGGGCGAGACCACGGCGTACCAGAAGGTGGTGGACGCCCCGTACGACCCGCCGCAGCTGTTCGACCCGCGGTACATGATGGCCGGCCCGGCCCGGACGCAGCCGTTCCGCAGCCTCGTCCGCATCCACCTGGAGCGGCCGGGGTGGTCGGCGAACGACCACAGCATGGACCAGGGGTTCTCGAAGATCCCCGTCGTGTTCCACCAGGACCACAAGTACCACGGCCCGTGGGCGCAGTTCGACGGCAGCGTCCGGGACCTGATCGCCCGCAGCTCGCTGGCCGCCTCGACGGCCGGGGCGAACGTCAACAACCTCGCCCAGCCGGCCATCGCGGCGCACATCAAGGCGGCGGCCGAGTTCACCCGTAACCCGCCGGTCCCGCGGTGGGACGACGTGCTCCCGGCGTTCGCCCGGACGGCGGCGCAGAAGGAGCTGGCCGGCGTCGGGGCCGGCGTCTATCGGCGGGAGTGCTACCACTGCCACGGCGGGCCGCGCGGGGCGAACGAGTGGATGTGGGGCGGCGGCGCGCTCGACCAGACGTGCGGGGCGTGCCACGCCCCGCGGGACGCGGCCGGCGCGTGGGGGCCGGCCACGACGGCCGAGCACCCCGACCTGTTCGGGCACGTCACGCCGATCGCCCGCCTCCGGACCGACCCGGAGCGGATCCAGTTCCGGCACAAGCGGGACATCCCGCGGGTCGTGGCCGACAAGTTCCGGCGGCCGGCCGACGGCGAGCCGCCGTTCGCCGCCGACTTCCGCAAGGACCACCCGCTGGCCACGTTCACGGCCGCCGACCTGCGGGCACCCGACGGGTACTACAACGGGCCGATCAGCGGGGCGTTCCTCCGCGGCCCGTACCTGCACAACGCCAGCGTCCTGACGCTCGCCGAGCTGATCGGCCTCGAGCCCCGGCGGGCGAGGTTCTACCGCGGCCGCAACGCCTACGACCCCGAGCGGGTCGGCTTCCACTCCCCGCCCGTCCCGGCCGGGGTGGACCACAAGAACCCGGTCCCGCACGACAAGCACTACTACTTCCTGTTCGACACGGCCGTCCGCGGGAACTCGAACAAGGGCCACCACTACCCCCCGTGGGGGGCGTGGGCCGCGGACGACAAGCTGACCGACGAGCAGCGGCGGCGGCCGCGGGAGGAGCGGACCCCGACCCCCGCCCAGGTCGCGGAGCTGAAGGCCCTGCTCGAATACCTGAAGGGAATTTGACCCCGCACCGGAGGCCCTCCCATGACCGTGACCCCAGACCCGACGCCGGGGTTGTTCGCCACCCTGGGGCAGATCGCCCGCGGCTTCTTTCGGAATGCGTTCGGCTCGGACGCGACCGTCGCGTACACGGCCGAGTACGCGTGGCTGGCGAACCAGATGTCGCACGCGACGATGGGCTTCTTCGTCGGCGTCGTGTGGGTGCTCAAGGTCCAGGAATGGGGCTGGCCGCCGTGGACGATGGGCCTCATCCTGATCGCCCCGGTGGTCAAGGACGCGGTCGATTACGGGCTGGACACGTGGCGGGGCAGTGCGGCGTTCAAGGTCGATCACCGGGAGCTGATCCTGGACTGGGTGACCGACGACTTCTACTGGGGCCTGGGCATGGTGGCGGCCGTCGTGACCCTCGGGCTGACCGAGCACGTCTGGGCGTGGCGGGCGGCCACGGCCGTCCTCGGCGGGGGGATCGCGCTCTACCTCGCGTTCGGCGTCTGGGTCCCGCGGAAGCGGATGTTCGACTTCTCGCGGATGCCGTTCAACTTCGTCCGGCTCATCAAGTACCCGGACCCCGACGCCGTCCTCACCGCGGATTCGCAGGCGGAGCTGCGGGCGTTCCAGGACGCGGTCGCGGCCCACACGAAGGACACGCGGGACCAGCGGCACTACCTCGTGGTCGGCGGCCGGCCGATCATCCGCAGCGGCATGGCCGTGTCGATGGGGTGCGAGTACGTCGCCCGCCGCAAGGGGGCGTACATGATCTCGGCGGTGAAAATCCTGGAAGACCCGGAGCGGATGCGGAAGCACTGCGAGATGGCCGTGGCGTACAAGGCGGAGGTGTTCTGCCTCATCATCGACGACCTGAACGTCCACCTGCCGATCCCGCCGGAGACGGAGGGGCCGAAGGCGCACGCCCGGATGCAAAGCGTCCCGCCGGAGGCCCCGCCGGCCGCCCAGCAGGAGAAGAAGCTGCTCCACTTCGTCGACGTGTTCGCGTACCTGCGGGAGACGTTCCCGTACGTCTCGACCGTGTGGGTCGCGAGCGCCGACCGGCATGACCCGGCGGACCAGAAGCGGCTGAAGGAGTGGCAGGCGTACATCGAGCGGCTGACCGGGCGGCCGACGACGACCGTCGAGGTGCTCGAAGGCCCGCCCCGCTTGCTCCCGGACGGGAGGGCCGCGGCATGAACCCGCCCGCCTACGAGCGGTACCGGCCGTTCGTCAACGTGTTCGTCCCGTTCGCGCTGCTGCTGACCGCCGGCAACCTGGCGGCCGAGGCCGGGCAGGTGCCGATCCCGTCGCTGCTGGAGACCAACCCGAGCCTGACCAGCCGGCTGGCCGGGAACCTGACGTTCGCCCGGGTCGTGTACTCGGCGTGGCTGGCGCTGGCGTTCGCGCTGCCGGCGCTCGTGCTGTTCCTGCTGTACGACCTGGGGACGGCCCCGCCGGCCGTCTACCGGTACTGGCAACTGTTCTGGGCGTTCGGGTTCGCCGCCTACGCCGCCCACGCGTACCTGGCCGTCGGCGTCTGGTTCGAGTGGGACTTCGCCCAGATCGCCCGCCGCCAGACGCCGGTGGTGGCGGCCGCGAACTACGCCCTGCTCGTCGCCTGGGGCGTCGAGGTCGCCGTCAGCGTCGTCCGCGGCCAGCAGGCCAGCCGGGGGGGCGCGTTCCGCTACCTCCAGTGGTTCACGCACCTGCTGTTCGCCGTCGCGACGTTCGCCGCGGCCGTGTGGTTCTACTCGGTGGTGAAGACGCCGATCAGCTACGGCCTGGGCTGGGTCGTGACGGCGGCGGCGGTGACGGCGGCGGCCGTCCGGCTGATCTGGCGGTAGGGGCCGCGGGCCGGCCGGCACTTGCGGACGCGGGTACGAAGGTCAGTCGTGCCCGGGTTGTCGCGGCTTGATCCGCGGCGGGGATGTGTTACAGTGTGACGGCGTTCACCCTGACATCCCCACCCTCGGCGAGCCGACCGCATGTCGCCCGTCGTGCGACTCGTCCTCACGGCCGCGCCGGGGGCGATCTTCTACCTCAAGGTCGGCCGGTTCACGGTCGGCCGGTCGCCGGCGTGCGACGTGTACCTGCCGGACCCGGCCGTCTCCCGCGTCCACGCCACGCTGCTGGTCGGGGCGGAGGGGACGACGCTGGTGGACGAGGGGAGCCGGAACGGGACGTTCATCGACGACGCGCGGGTGGCCCGGTCGGCCGTCGGGCACGGCGTCCGGATCGACTTCGGCCACGTCCCGTGCGTCCACGAGCGGCTGGCGGCGATCCTGGAGGAGCCGTCGACGTGCAGTTGGGAGACGGCCGGGCGGGCGGGTCCCGAGGCGCTGACCCCGGCCGAGCGGCGGGTCTTCCGGCTGCTCCTGGAGGGGCACGCGGAGAAGCAGATCGCGCACCGCCTCGGGTCGAGCCGGCACACCGTCCACAACCACGTCCGGCGGATTTACCAGTCCCTCGGCGTCCACTCGCGGCCGGAGCTCCTCGCGGCCGCCCTCCGGACGCCCCGGTTCTCCGAGTGACGGCCGCCCCGAAGAACGGACGCCCTCGAACCGACAGGAAGCGTCTTCGGGAGCGGCGAAGGGAACAATCACACGCTGACGCCCCCAGTCGGGGCCGCGGCGGGTTCACGCGAGCAGCTCGGGCCGCACGCGGCCGGGGCCGGCGGCCGGGTAAGGGCGGCCGAGCCGGTCGCGGATTTCGGTTTCCGGGCCGACGCCGAGGACGTGGAACACGGTCGCCACCACGTCCTTCGGCGAAAACGGAACCTCGGTCACGTCCCCGCCGATGCGGTCGGTCCGGCCGACGACCCGGCCGGCCGCGAACCCGGCCCCGGCGAACATCGCCGAGTAGGCCCGCGCCCAGTGGTCGCGGCCGCCGCCGGCCACGTTCTGCACCCGCGGCGTGCGGCCGTGCTCGCTCAGCACCACGACGGCCGTGTCCGCCAGCATACCGCGGGCGGCCAGGTCGTCCAGGAGCGCGGTGAACGCCGCGTCGAACCCCGGCCCGAGTTCGTCCTTCAGCCGCGGCGTCTGGTGGACGTGCGTGTCCCACCCGGTGTTCACCAGCCCGTACTCGTCCCAGCAGACGGTCGCGAACGTGCCGCCGGCCTCCAGCACCCGGCGGGCGGCGAGGCACGACTGGCCGAACAGCGTCATCCCGTACCGCTCGCGGAGCTTCGCCGGCTCCCGCTGCACGTCGAGCGCGTCCCGGAGCTTGCCGGACGCGAGGACGGCCCGCGCCGCCGCCCGCTGCCGGTCGTAAGTTCCCCCCGCGTCGAGCGCCGGCCGGGCCGCTTCCAGCTGGTCGAGCAGCGACGCCCGGCCGTCGAACCGGTCGAGCGTGACCGTGTCGTCCGGGGCGGCCGCCTCGAACCGGTCGGTCGGCCGGATGCCGGCGTAGGGGTCGGCGACCGTCCGCGTCGGCGTCTTCGGGTCGCCGGAGTCGCGGAGGATGTCCCGCGTCCCGGTCGCGCGGAACCCGGCCCACACCGGGTCGTGCGTCGGCCCCAGGAACGCGGCGTACGGGCCGGGCCGGGACGGCCCCCGCTTCGACCCGAACGGGAACGGCAGCCAGTAGTTCCGCGGGACGGCCGGCGGCCGCGGGTCGCCGCGGGCGGCGAGGTGGTCCACGACCGACCCGACGAACGGCCAGTGCCGGGAGTCGCGGACGTTGCCCTCCAGCGGCAGGTCGGTCGCCGGGACGCCGGTGAGCGCGAACGCCGTCCCGTGGATCGGGCTTTGGTGGCCGAGCGACCGCAGCACGGTGACCTTGTCCAGCATCCTGGCGGTCCGCGGCAGCACCTCGCCGACCCGTACGCCGGGGAGTGCGGTCGGGATCGACCCGAGCGCGCCGCGGATTTCGGCCGGGGCGTCCGGCTTCGGGTCGAGCGTGTCGATCTGGCTGGGCGACCCCCAGAGGTAAAGCAGGATACACCGCTTCGCCGACCCGAACCCGCCCAGGCCCGGCGGGGCCGCCGCGGGGGCGCGATTGGCGAGCGTCAGCCCGAGCGGCGCGAGCGCCCCGACGTGCAGGAGGTCCCGGCGGGTCAGCCCGTCGCAGAACCGCTTGCGGGAACCGAGGACGCGGAGCATGTGGGGCCGTGGGGATGGGGGCGCGGGGCCGCGGGTGGTGGGAAGAGTATCGTACTTTACGCCGGGGCCGACGGTCAACCCGGTAACCGCTGCCGGCCCTGTGGGGTGCGTTTCGTGGGCGGTCACGGGCCGCCGCGGAGCCGGTAGCCGAGGAGCCCGCCGCCCGCTCCCGCCCCAACAGGCGGCCGCCCTCGGGGGGCAGTTCGCGGCCGTGGCCTACCCAAGCGAGAACGGCATCGTCCACCGCGACCTGAAGCCGGCGAACGTCCTCTTCACGCCGGCGGGCGAGCCGAAGGTCGCCGACTTTGGGTCCCGGCAAGATACTGATCGTGCGGGTTCTAGCAGGTGGCCGGTGTTAGGGGTAACCTGTCGGGTGGCCGGGGCTGAGGCTTTGCGAAGCCCCGGACGCGCCCCCGGAACTGTCGAATCCGACCACGGCCTTGCGCTGAGAACCTCCACGGAGCCGGACGCGATGGACCTGAACCTCGCCGGGCACACGGCCCTGATTACCGGCGGCGCGAGCGGCATCGGCCGGGCGGCCGCCGAGGCGTTCGCCGCCGAGGGCTGCCACGTCGTGCTGTGGGACCTGTCCGCGGCCGTCGCCGACGCGGCCGCCGAGGTCGCGAAGCTCCACGGCGTTCGGGCCGCCGGCCTCCGCGTGGATGTCACGGACTTCGCGGCCGTGCGGGCGGCGTTCGACGAGTCGCCGACCGTCGAGCACGTCGTCCACTGCGCCGCGGCCGGGTCCGGGAAGTTCGGGTTCCCGTTCACGAACCTCGAACCGGGCGACTGGCGGCAATCGCTGGACATCAACGTCATGGGCATGGTGAACGTCGCGCACGCGGCGGCCCCGGCGATGGTCGCGGCCGGCCGCGGGACGTTCGTGTTCCTCGCGTCCGTCGCCGGGCAGATCGGGTCGCAGACGGACCCGCCGTACAGCGCCGCGAAGGCCGCGAACATCAACTTCGCCCAGTGCATGGCGAAGGACCTGGCCCGGCACAACGTCCGCGTCAACACCGTCTGCCCCGGCATGGTGCAGACGCCGCTGAACCGGTCCGTCTGGCGGGCGTGGCACGACCAGGCCCCGGCCGCCGACCGGTTGAGCTACGAGGAGTGGGCGGACCGGAAGATCAAGGCCGTCGTGCCGCTCGGCCGGTGGCAGTCGCCGGCGGACATCGCGGCGATGATCGCGTTCCTGTCGTCCGACCGGGCCGCGCAGGTGACGGGGCAAACGATCAACGTGGACGGCGGGTTCGTCATGCACTGGTAGCGCAACGGGGGGTTCATCATGGCCGACGTGCGGGAGGGCGTGTTCGCGGCGTTCCGGCTCGACGGGCGGACGGCCCTGATCACCGGCGGCTCGCAGGGGCTGGGCCGCGTGGTCGCGGAGACCTACGCCGCGGCCGGCGCGCGGGTCGTGGTCGTGAGCCGCCGGCTCGACGCGTGCAAGGCCGTGGCGGAGGAGATCGCCGCCGACACCGGGGCGGCGACGTTCGCGTTCGCCGCCGACGTGACGAGGGCGAACGAGGTGGCCGAGCTGCGCGACCGCACGGCCGCCGAGGTCGGCGACATCGACATCGTCGCGAACAGCGCCGGGGTGAACATCCGCGGCCCCGTCGCCGAGCTGACGGCGGCCGACTGGGACACGGTCATCGACGCGAACCTGAAGGCCCCGTTCCTGCTCGCGCAGCAGTTCGGGCCGCCGATGGCGGACCGCGGGTGGGGCCGGGTCATCCACTTCGGCTCGATCCTGTCCGCGATCGGGATCGCGCACCGCACGCCCTACGCGTCGGCGAAGGCCGGGCTGCTCGGCCTGACGCGGACGCTGGCGCTGGAGTGGGCGGCCCGCGGGGTGACGGTGAACGCCCTGTGCCCCGGCCCGTTCGCGACGGAGATGAACCGGCCCCTGCTCGACGACCCGAAGAAGTACGCCGAGTTCGTGGCGAAAATCCCGATGGGCCGCTGGGGCGAGCTGGACGAGATTCGCGGCCCGGCGCTGTTCCTGGCGTCGGCCGCGAGTTCGTTCATGACCGGCCAGACGCTGTACCTCGACGGCGGGTGGACGGCGCAGTGACGCGTCTGAAGTTCGGGGGCGGTTCGACGGGTCGCCGTCCCGCCCCAGGATTCAGCCGGACGAATCACGGCCCGGCGGCCCGGAGTACGGCCAGCGCCGCGTGCATCTCCGGCGTGTCCCGGAGGCCGGCGGTCCGGGCCGTGGCCACGGACAGGAACGCGCGGGCCTCCTCGCCCCGGCCCCAGCCGGCCAGCGCCCGGCCGAGGGACACCGCGGCCCGCAGCTCGAGCGAGAGGGCCTGCTGGGTGCGGGCGGCCGCCACCGCCGCCCGCAGGGCTTCCTCCGCCGGAACCGCCGCCCGGTCCGCCAGCAGCTCCCCGCGGAGCCGATACACCTCCGGCTCGGCCAGCCCCTCCCCGTTCGCGCGGCCGGCTCGCTCGGCCTCGTCGAGCGCGGCCAGGGCGGCGTCCGGCCGGCCGAGCCGGGCGCGGGCGTCCGCCAGCAGCGTCAGGTAGTACGCCACGTAGGTCTCGCTCCCCGTCTCCCGCCACGCGGCCAGCCCCTGCTCGAGGACGGCCTCGCCGTCCGGCCCGCCGGCGGCGGCCGTCGCCCACCCGAGGAGGACCGTCGCCCCGGCCTGCCAGAACGCGAACCGGTGCTCGATCGACACCGCCAGCGCCTCCGCGGCGATCTCCCGGACGGCGGTCGCGTCGCCCCGGAACTGGTGCAGCACGGCCGCGAAGTGCAGGGCCAGGGCCAGCGTACTCGGCTGCGACCCCTCGCGGGCCAGCCGGACCGCGTCCCGGCTGCGGGCCGCCGCCTCCTTCGGCTCGCCGAGCAGCCACTGCGCGACCGCCCCGAACGCCAGGCACGCGACGCCGGGGTCCTGGCCGAACTCGAACGTGAGCGTCCGGTGGCGGGCCGGGTCGTACAGCTTCGCCGCCTCCTCCGCGTGCCGGTGGGTCGCGGCCGGCTCGCCCCGGCAGAGGGCGACCACGGCCCCGGCCTGCCGGGCCTGGAGGACCAGCGCGGGATCGCCGGACTGCTCGGCCAGCGCCAGCAGTTCGCCCGCCAGCAGGTGCGCCCGGCCGAGGTCGGACCGCACCTTGTAGAAGAGCCACAGCCCCCACAGGATCGGGAACAGCGGCCCGTCGGCCGGGGCCTGCTCCCACAGTTCCCGTGCCCGCGTGTACGCCCCTTCCACTTCCGCCGCGGCGAACCCGTCGGTCACTTGAAGTTGAAGCCCGAGCGCCATCTGCAGGCGGAACTCGCGGGCCGCCCTCTCCGGCGCGTCCGGCATCCCGCGGAGCAGCCCGAGGCCGCGGCGGGCCAGCTGCACCGCCTCCCGGTGGGCGAACACGCGGGCCGCGTTCCGGGCGGCCGCGTGGAACAGGTCGGCGGCCCGGCCGAACTCCCGCCCGGCCTCGTACAGCACCGCCACCTCGGCCGCCGCCGACCCCGGCTGCCCGCCGTGCAGGGCGTGCAGCGCGTCCGCCACCGCCCGGCTGAGGGCAGCCCGGCGGGCCGGCGGCAGCCGGGCGAGCAGCGCGTCGTGGTACAGGGCGTGGACGAACTCGTACCGCCGGGACAGCGTGCGGTCCGGGAACTCGTCCTCGCGGACGAGCCGGACCAGCCCGTGGACCTGGTCGAGCCGCTGCAGCCGGTCCTCCGCGTCCGCCGGGTCGTCCCCGAGGGCGCGGGCGACGGCCGCCGAGTCGAACTCCGCCCCCTGCGCGCTCGCCGCCGCCAGCAGCCGGTGGTCGGCCGCGTCGAGTTGGTCGAGCTTCCGGCCGACCAGCCCGCGGACCGACTCCGGCATCTCCGCCACCGCCGCCGGGACTTCTTGAACGAGTGTCCACCGGTCGTCCCGCCGGGCGATCGCGCCGCGGTCCCGGAGGTAGCGGAGCAGGTCGGTCGCGAACAGCGGGTTGCCCCCGGTCCGGGCGTGGACGGCGGCGGCGAACGCCGGCGGGAAGGCGTGGCCGGGGAAGGCCAGGTCCAGATACCGCGCCACGTCCGCCGGGCCGAGCAGGTCCGGCTCGATCTCCCGGCACGCGCCGCGGCCCTGGAGGTCCCGGACGGCGGCCAGGAACGGGTGGTTCGCGTCCAGCAGCTCGTCCCGCCGGTACGTGACGACCACGAGCAGCCGCAGGCCGGGGGCGTGCCGGCCGAGGTACGCCACGAGGTCGGCCGTCGGCACGTCGGCCCAGTGAACGTCGTCGAGGAACAGGACGACCGGCGTTCGCCGGCACAGCTCCTGGAGGAACACGACCAGCTCCCGCTTGAGCCGGGTCTGGGACGCGGCCGGGGACGCGCCGTCCGCCCACGCGGTCGGGCCGAGTTCGGCCGCCCACGTCGGGGCGAGGGTCCGCAGGTAGCGGGCGGCGGCCGGCCCGCTCGGCCCGCGGACGAGGGCGTCGAGGGCTTCCAGCACCGGCAGGTACGCCTCGGCGTCGGCCAATCGCTCGGAGCACCGGCCGCGGGCGACGTGCGGCCCCCCGGCGGCGATGTCGGCCAGGAACTCTTCCACCAGCGTCGTCTTCCCGATCCCCGGCTCGCCGGCCACGCAGACCAGGCTCCCGGTCCCGGCCGCGGCCGCCGCGAACGCCGCCGCGAGCGCCGCCCGTTCCTCCGCCCGCCCGACCGTCGGCCGTGGCGGTGGCGGCGGTGGCGGGGCGGTCGCCGGCAGCCCGGCCGCCAGCCCGGACAGGGCCGCGTCCACCTCGGCGGCGGACGGCCGGTCGGCCGCGTCCTTCGCCATCATCCGGCCGATCAGCGCGTCCAGCGCCGGCGGGACCCGCGGGTCGAGCCGGGCCGCCGGGACCGGGTGGTCTTCCACGATCGCGTTGAGCACGTCGAGCGGGTTGTCGGCCGGGAACGGGTGGCGGCCGGTGACCGCCTCGTACAGCACGACGCCGAGCGAGAACACGTCCGACGCCGGGCCGGGCGGCTGGCTGCGGGCCTGCTCCGGCGACATGTACGGGACCGTCCCGACGATGGCCTGCGAGTCGTTGCGCGCGGCCGTCGAGCCGTCCGGCAGGGCGGACCCCGGCAGCCGCCGGGCGAGGCCGAAGTCGAGCACCTTCAAGTACCCGTCCGGCCGTACCATCAGGTTCTCGGGCTTCACGTCCCGGTGGACGACGCCGGCCGCGTGGGCGACCGCCAGCGCGCGGGCGGCCTGGCCGATCAACCGGGCGACGGTCTCGACCGGCGGCCGCTCGGCGAGGACGCCGCGGAGCGTGTGGCCGTCGATGAACTCCATGACGATGAACGGCCGGCCGTCCTGGTCGCCGAGGTCGTGGACGGTGCAGATGTGCGGGTGGTTGAGGGCCGACGCGGTCCGGGCCTCGCGGTGGAACAGGGCCAGCCGGTCCGGGTCGCGGGCGTACTCGACGGGGAGGAACTTGAGGGCGACGACCCGGCCGAGCCGCTCGTCGCGGGCCTTGTACACGACGCCCATGCCGCCGCCCCCGAGCCGGGCGACGACCGCGTACCCGGCCGCCGTCGGCAGGTCGGCGGCCGCCGCCGGCCGCGGCCGGCCGGGCGGCCCGAGCGTCCGGGTCAGCCGGAGCCGGAGGCGGGCGAGCTGCTCCCGGTACGCGGGGTACGCGGCCGCGACCGCCTCGAACGACAGGGCCGGGTCGTGCCGCCGGGACAGCTCGTACTCGGTGGCGATCAGGTCGGCCGCCGATTCCGGGTCGGCCGCCAGCGCGGGGTAGCGGGTGAGGTAGTCGGCCGCCTTCGCGTGCCGCTCGGTCTTGATCCGGAACTCGAGGTCGATGTGCGCGAGTTCGACGAGCAGGCCGGGGCCGGCCGGCCCGGCCGCGAGGAGGTAGTCGTCCAGGACCGGGGGCCGGCCGTCGGCCCAGTCCTGCTCGAACCGGCGGATCAACCCCTCGTGGTCTTCGTCGGCCGAACTCGCCGACCCGTTCCCGGGCCGGGTCTGGTCTGACATCCCGAAGTCCTGCCGGCGGGCCACGTCCGAACGCCCGGTGCGGCACGTCCGCGGCGGCCGCCCGGGTGGAGAAGCGTTTGCTTTGAGTATATCGGCCCGCGACGCCGGATCATCACCGGCCGACCGCGCCCCGGCCGCCGCCGCCGGATGATCGTGCTATCGGCGCGGGCCGCGGGATGTCATACTGGTGGTTACCCCTGCCCGGCCCGCCGCCCCCCCTGCCTGGGAACTCGGTTCCATGACGGCCCTCCTCTTCGCCCTCACCCCCCTCCTCCTGACGCAGCCCGCCGCCCCGCCGGCCCAAGGGCCTGACATCCCGTTCCGCACGTTCCTGACCACGCACTGTCAGGGGTGCCACGCCGGCGAGAAGCCGAAGGGGGACTTCGGCCTGGAAAAACTGTCCGCCGACTTCGACGACGCGGCGAACCGGGCCCGCTGGCTCGCGGTGCGGAAGCGGTTGGCGGCGGGCGAGATGCCGCCGGAGGGGAAGCCGCGGCCGGCGGAGAAGGACGTTCGGGCGCTCGCCGGGTGGGTGGATGCGAAGGCCGGGGCCGCCCGGCTCGCCAACGGCCGGGCGGTCCTGCGGCGGCTCAACCGCGTCGAGTACCAGAACACCGTCCGCGACCTGCTCGGCATCGACGCGGACTTTCAGGAGCTGCTCCCCGCGGACGCGGCGGCGAACGGGTTCGACACCGGCGGCGAGGGGCTGCACGTCTCCTCGTTCCTCATGGAGAAGTACCTGGAGGCGGCCGACGCCGCACTCGGCCTCGCCGTCGCGAACGGCCCGCGGCCGCCGGCGACCGAGAAGCGGTACAGCCTCAAGGACCAGCACCACGTGAAGACGACGACCGAGAACGTGTACCGCGTTCAAGGCGACGCCGTCACGCTCTTCAGTTCGTCGGCGTGGAACGCGGTCCACGTCTACCAGTTCTACCCGCCGGACCGCGGCCGGTACCGCTTCCGCATCACCGCCGCCGCGGTCCAGAGCGGCGACAAGCCGGTCACGTACTGCGTGGCCGTGACCGGGAAGCAGATGGCGGGGACCCGCGGGCTGATCGGGTACTACGACGCCCCAGCCGGGAAGCCCACCGTCACCGAGTTCGTCGCGTTCATGGAACCGCGGACGACCATCCACATTCTTCCGTACGGGCTGGCGACCGCGCAGGCCGTCCACAAGGTCGGTGCCGACAAGTACGCGGGGCCGGGGCTGGCGGTGCAGTCCGTCGAGATCGAGGGGCCGTTGAACGAGACGTGGCCGCCCGAAAGCCACCGCCGCCTCTTCGGCGACCGCGCGCAGAAACCCGTCCCGGTCTTCAACAACGGCAAGCGGGTCGAGGTGGCCTCCGCCGACCCCGAGGCGGACGCCGAGAAGGTTCTGCGAGACTTCGCCCGCCGGGCCTTCCGCCGCCGCGTGACCGACGCGGACGTGAAGCCGTTCCTCGGGCTCGTGAAGGCAAAGCTCGCCGCCGGCCAGTCGTTCGAGAAGGCCGTGCGGGTCGGCCTCACGGCGATCCTGGTGTCGCCCGACTTCCTGTTCCTCCGGGAGCAGCCCGGCAAGCTCGACGACTTCGCGCTGGCGTCGCGGCTGTCGTACTTTTTGTGGAGCACGATGCCCGACGACGAGCTGCTGGCGGTGGCCGAGGGCGGCACCCTGTCGCACCCGGAAACGCTCCGCGGGCAGGTCGAGCGGATGCTGAAGGACCCGAAGGCAGGGGCGTTCGCCGAGAACTTCGTCGGGCAGTGGCTCGGCCTCCGCGAGATCGACGCCACCGAGCCGAGCCACCTGCTCTACCCGGAATTCGACCACCTGCTGAAGGTGTCGATGATCCGCGAGGCGGAACTGTTCTTCGCGGAGGTGCTGAAGGACGACCTGAGCCTGACGAACTTCGTGGCCTCGGACTTCACGATGCTCAACGCGCGGCTCGCGCGGCATTACGGCCTGCCCGGGCCGGACGGGTTCGCGTTCCGCAAGGTGGCGCTGCCGGAGGGCAGCCACCGCGGCGGGGTGCTGACGATGGCGGGCGTGCTGAAGGTGACCGCCAACGGCACGACCACGTCGCCCGTCACCCGCGGCGTGTGGGTCATGGACCGCATCCTGGGCGCGCCCCCGCCGAAGCCGCCCGCCGACGTGCCGGCCGTCGAGCCGGACATCCGCGGGGCCACGACGATCCGCGAGCAACTGGCCAAGCACCGGCAGGCCGCGGCGTGCGCCGCGTGTCACGCCGCGATCGACCCGCCCGGCTTCGCGCTGGAGAGCTTCGACGTGATCGGCGGGTGGCGCGAGCAGTACCGCACCACCGGGACCGGCGACCGAAAGGACGTGGTCGTGAACGGCCGCCGGATGCCGTACCGCATGGGAGCGAGGATCGATCCGTCGAACGCACTGCCCGACGGGTCGAAGTTCGCGAACATCGACGAGTTCAAGCACCTGCTGCTGAAGGACAAGGACCGGCTCGCCCGCGCGCTGGCCGGGAAGCTGCTCACCTACGCGACCGGTGCCGCGCCGGAGGCGTCGGATGGGGCCGAGATCGAGGCGATCGTGCGGACGCTGCGCGAACGGAAATACGGGTTCCGCACGCTGGTCCACGAGGTCGTGCGGAGCCGGCCGTTTCAAACCAAGTAGCGTTCGGGTCCGCGACGCCCAACACCAACCACGAGTCCCCGATGAACCTTTCCCGCCGAACCTTCCTCCGCGCCGGCGCGGTCTCGCTGGCCCTCCCGCTGCTCGAATCGCGGGCGGCAGGCGGGCCGGCCGCGAAGCCGCCGCGGCGGATGGTGTGCATCAACACGCCGCTGGGGCTGCACCCGGCCGCGTTCTTCCCGGAGAAGGCGGGGGCGGATTACGCGCTCTCGCCGTACCTGGAGGTCGTCAAGGATTTCCGCGAGGACTTCACGGTCATCTCGGGGTTGTCGCACCCCGACGTCGGCCCGAGCCACGACTCCAACTACAGCTTCCTGACCGGCGCGCCGCACCCGGAGCAGCGGGCCGGGTTCAAGAACAGCGTCTCCCTCGACCAGTTCGCGGCCGACTTCCTCCGCGGCCGGACCCGGTACGCCAGCCTGCCGCTCTCGTGCGAGGGGTTCGGCCTGGCGTGGACGAAGAGCGGCGCGCCCGTGCCCACCGAGTCCTGGCCGGCGGCCGTGTTCGCCCGGCTGTTCATCGCGGGGCGGCCGGACGAGGTCGAGGCGCAGGCGCGGCGGCTCCAGGACGGCCGGAGCATCCTCGACGCGGTCCGCGACCAGGCGAAGGACGCCCGCGCCGCCGCGGGGGCCCGGGACCGCGACAAGCTCGACGAGTACTTCACCAGCGTCCGCGAGCTGGAACAGCGGCTGGCGCAGGACGAGGCGTGGGCGAAGAGGCCGAAGCCGAAGGTGGACGCCAAGCCGCCGCAGAACGTGGCGAACGCGACCGACCTGATCGCCAAGACGCGGGTGTGGTTCGACCTCATCCACCTCGCGCTCCAGACGGACTCGTCGCGGCTGGTCACGCTGCAACTGCTCGGCACGAGCGGCGTGCCGCCGATCCCCGGCGTGTCACTCGGCCACCACGACCTGTCGCACCACGGGAAGGACCCGACCAAGATCGGGCAACTCAAGAAGCTCGAGACGGAGAAGATGAAGACCCTCCGGGACTTCCTCAAGCTCCTGAAGAACACAAAGGAAGACGGCGTCTCCCTGCTCGACCGGACGACGGTGTTCTTCGGCAGCAACCTCGCCGACGCCAGCACGCACGGCGTGAAGAACCTGCCGGTGTTGCTCGCCGGGGGCGGGTTCAAGCACGGCCGCCACCTCGCGTTCGACCCGAAGGCCAACCCGCCGCTGTGCAACCTCTACGTGTCGATGCTCCAACGGCTCGGGTTGGAGGTGGACAAGTTCGGTAGCAGCACCGGGACCCTGACCGGGTTGGAAGAAGCCGGGTGAGACGCGGTAGCCCCACGGACCAGCCGGGTCGCGGCGGGAAACGGGGATGTCGCCGCAAGACCAGGCACGAGTCGGATGTCTCCCGGCGTCCCTTCGTCCCAACGGTGACGGCGGGACTCGAACTAGGCGCGCTCGAACGACGAGAGCACGACCTCGATCTCGGCCCTTAGCCGCTCGAACGCCTGCGGCGGGGCGGTCGCGGTAAGGACGAACGCGTCGTCGCCCAGGAAGTGGACGTGCTGCCGGAACCGCAGGCTGCGGCCCGCGAGCCGGTCGGTCTCGTACTCGAGTACCCACGCGGCGGTCCCGGCCGCGGGCGGCCCGTCGGCGGCGAGGTCGGCCCGGCCGGACAGCCGCTTCGCCTCCAGCCGGGACAGCGTGACGTACTCCTCCGGCGTCAGCGGCGTCCGCGGGTGGCGGACGAGCTGCACGTTCGGCTGGAACTCGTCGGGCCGGTCCGGCCGGACCACCGCGAGGACGACGGCCGGGTTCGCCGCCGCCCCGCGCTGCCACCCGTCCGGCGTCGTCACCCGCACGCCGTGCTCGGCGCTCACTTCGACCGGCATGGCGTTACCCCTTAGACGAGACGGCCGCGACGACGGCCCGGATGCGGTCCAGCGGAACCCGGACGGCCGGGTAGTTGGTCGGCCGCTCGGCCCGGTGGTCCCAGCTCGGCGGCACGGCGGAGGTCAGGCAGTCCGGGCCGTACTTCGCCCGGCAGACGGCCGCCGCGTCGGCCGGCACGCCCGCCGGCACGCCGGCGAACGACTCGGACCGCACCGGCAACACGGCCGCGATGGGGAAGGCGTCCTCGGCCCCCCCCCAGACCGACTTGTGGACGAACTGCCCGTCCCGCGCGGCCCCGTGGCAGAGGTCGAGGAACGGGAACGCCCACGGCTTGCCCGCGACCGGCGGGTCGTTCGCGAAGAACAGCTTCAGGTAGCCGGGGTGCGGGTGCGGCGTCGTCCGCAGCCCGTGGCGGGCGGCGGCGGACCGGACCCGGTCCGGGTCGAACGGGCCGACGGTGATGACGTCCAGGTCGTCGTCCCACGGCAGGACCGTGCCGTCGATCGCGTGGCCGAGGAGCGTGCCGCCGTACAGGAACCACGGCGCGTCGATCTCCGCGAGGACGGCCCCGACGGCGGCGAGCAGTTGCCGGCCGCGGTCGAGTTCGGCCGGCGTCCACCGCGGGCGGAAGTACTCGTACACGTCGGCGTCCGTCGGGCCGGCCGGCGGCGGCCGGCGGGTCGGGTCCGGGACGCGGAACACGCCGAGGTAGTCGGCCTGCCGGACCCGCTCCCACCCGCACCGGGCGGCGTAGTCGTCCGCCACCCGCCGCACGTCCGGCCACGCCGGGTCCGGGTAGTCGTGGAACGCGAGCAGCCCGTCCGGCCGGAGCAGCGGCAGCGCCCGCTCGATGTCCGCGGTCACGCTCTTGGCGTCGTGTTCCAGGTCGATCAGGATCAGGTCGAACGTCTGCCGCAGCCCGTCGCAGATCACGCCGACGTTCCCGGCGGCGAACGTCACCTTGTCGGCCACGCCGTACCGCCGGACCCACTCGGCCGCCTCCGTCTGCTCGGCCGTGTCGAGGCTGAGGACGCTCGCCGCCTGCTGCGCGAGGCACACCGTCGCCCGCCCGCCGGCCGTGCCGAGTTCCAGGACGTGGCGGCCGTTCGCCACCTCCCACAGCAGCCCCCCTTCGGCGTGGGTCAGCCAGCCGGGGACTTCCTCCGGCGGTTGGTAGCCGGGCCGCACGTCGAGCACGTGGTCCGGCCGGAAGTCCGGGGCGTGGGCCGTCGGCGTCGCGTGGGCCGAGCGGAGCGGCCGGTGCTGGACGAGGCACGGGTCCGTGTACCACATCGGCAGCTTCAGCTCGGAGCAGACGGAGATGACCCGCGTGTCCAGCCCGTTCTTCAGCCGGTCCCACCGCTCCAGCGCCTTGAGGACGAACCGGCGGGAGAGCAGGTAGCCCTGGCTGCCCCACAGCCGGTGCTTCGCCCACATGCGGTTCGGGCCGGAGTACAGCGGCCGGGCCAGCCGGTAGCCGAGGTGCGGCTCGGCCCGCTCCCACGGGGCGGCGACGAGGTCGGGGATGTACAGGCTCAAGTAATCGCACTGGTCGCGTTGGACCAGCGGGATGGCGGACAGGTTCCGCCGGACGTGGCGGTTCACCCGCACGTCGTCCTCCAGGATGAGGGCGAAGTCGCACCCGTCGTCCGCCGCCGCCTGCAGCGCCCGCTTGTAGTTCCGCGCCGCCGAGTCGAGGCCGACCGGCCAGTCCTCCGGCTGGACGAATAGCGTGGCCGGCTCCCCCCAGTCGGACTGCTCGAAGTCGGCCATCGTCAGGGTGGCGCTCTCCAGGTTGGCCGCGTAGGTGACGACGTAGGCGCGGAATCGCGGGAATCCCTCCGGCAGCGGCGCGGCCGGGCCGCGGAGGGCGGTCCGCGGCCACTTGGCGGCCGGCGGCGGGGGCGGCATAGCCCCCCGCGGCGGGGCGAGCAACTGGTTGCCGGCCGGGGCGGCCGGGATCGGTTGCGGCGGCCCGACGGCCGGGCCGGTCACCAGCCGCGGGTACTCGAGCGCCGGCGGCGCGGTCGCCTTCGGCAGGTTGAACCGGTAGCTCTCGTACCGCTCCTTCTCGCTCCCGGCGTCCTCCCACCCGTACTTGTACGACCCGACGTGCCACAGCCGCACGCCGAGGTCCGCGACGACCGGGAACCCGACGTGCCGGGCGCGGGCGCAGAACGCCAGGTCTTCCGACAGGTACCAGTGCGTCCCAGGCCCGTCGGCGGCGATCGTCGGCCAGAAGTACGGCACGAGCTTCTTCCCGAACTTCTCGTTGCACACCGGCAGTTGCAGGTCCCGCTGCATCGTCTCGTACACGACCCGGCGGGTGAGGGTGAACCCGAACCCGCACCCCTGGATTTCGGCCAGCCGGCCGTCCTTGCCGAGCAGCAGCTGCTCCGTGCCGGGCAGGAACGAGGCGGCGAACTGCCGCGACCCCTTCTTGGCGTACAGCCCGCAGACGAACGGCAGGTCGTGCCGGCGGAGGCGGTCCACGTCGTTCGGGTCGAACACGATGTCGGAGTCGATCCAGAACAGCTCGTCGAAGTTCTGCGCCAGCGCGTCGGTGGCCATCTGGCAGCGGGCGGCGTCGATGGCCGAGTACCCGCGGACCCGCCAGACGCGGTAGCCGCGGCGCTCCAACTCGCGGAGGCCCTCCTCGCACTCCGGCACCGGGGAGCCGTTCACGGGAACCAAGATGACGCACGACGCGCTCATGGGATGCCGCCTCGGGGTGTGGTCAACGGTCGACGGGGATCGAGAACGCCAACTCGTCCGGCTCGGCCGCGGGTTCGGCCGGCCGGTCGGCGGCCGCGACCGCGGCGCGGGCGGCCGCCAGCCCTTGCCGGGCGCGGTCGCCCCGCAGGTCGCCGTCCGTGCTGCCGAAGTGCTCCTCGTCGCGGCCGGCGAGGAGTTCGCCGAACGCCCGTTCCGCCGCGGCCGGGTCCCCGGCGTCGAGCGCGAGCGACCCGTCGAGGTACAGCAACTCGGCGTCCGCCGGGTAATGCCCGCGGCCCTCGCGGACGGCCGCCCGCGCCGCCGCCCGGTCCCCGAGCCGGGCGTGGCACTGCGCGATCAGGGCGTACAGCTTCCGCACGATCGAGTCCCGCACCTCCGACGCCGCCAGGCTCGCCCGCAGGCACGGCAGCGCGTCCGCCGGCCGCCCCCGCTCCAGGTGGACCGACCCGAGGTTGAACAGCGGGAACGGGTGGCCCGGCCGCTCCTCCAACTCCCGGAGCAGCAACCGCGTGTCCCGCTCCAGCTTCCGCCCCCGCACCGCCGGGTCGGTGTACCCGACGTGGTCGATGGCCACGTCCGCCCACCGCACGTCCGTCCCGGCCGCGCGGAGCGCCGGCAGGATTTGCTCGTGGACGCGGAACTCCCACCGCACGCCCGGCCGGAGCGGGAACAGCCGGACGTGGTCCACGACCGTCACCCCGCCGCCCGGCCGGTCCGGCAGGCAGCGGCACTTCATGACGTGCGCCTCGTTCCGCCCGCCGAGGGTCGCGAACAGCCGGGCGAGCTTCTCCCGGTTCTCGGCGTCGAGCCGGTCGTCGGCGTCCAGCCAGAACGCATAGTCCCCGGTCGCCCGGTCGAGGGCGGCGTTCCGGGCGGCGGCGAAGTCGTCCACCCAGGGGAAGTCGAACACCCTCGCGCCCAACTCCGCGGCCAGTGCCTTCGTGCCGTCCGCCGAGCCGGTGTCCACGACGACGATCTCGTGGAACAGCGGCGCGAGGCCGGCGAGGCAGTCGCGGAGGTTGCGTTCCTCGTCCTTGACGATCATCGTCAGCGAGACGCGGGCCGGCGGGGCCGCGAGCCGGACGTACGGCGCGGCCTCCGCCTCGCCCCACTTCTCGCGGAACAGGGCGAAGTTCCGGTCGAGCAGTTCGTCGGCGTTCAGCCCGAGCGCCGCGAACGTCCGGCCGCCGAAGTGGTGGACGAACACCCCCTCGTGGACGGCCATCCGCAGGCCGAGGGTCCGGGCGCGGGCGCACCAGTCGTCGTCCTCGAAGAAGCCGACGCCGAACCGCTCGTCCATCGGGCCGAGGCGGTCCACGGTCTCGCGGGCCGCGACGAGGCAGAACCCGGTCAGCCGCGGCACGACCCGGCACCGCCGGCCGACGGTCAGCCAGTGCCGGTGCGCGAACGCGTCCAGGTCGCGGAGGTCGTGGTACGGGGCCGGGACGTGCTGCGGGGCCGGGGCGGCGGTCGTCACCGGGCCGACGACCGCCGGCCGGTCGCCCGGCCCGACCAGCGGCGCGATCAGCCGGTCGAGCCACCGCGGGGTGACGACCACGTCGTTGTTCAGCAGCACGACCCACGCGCCGGCCGCCGCCGCGAGCGCCTGGTTCACGCCGGCGGCGAACCCGCGGTTCTCCGCGTTGCGGATCACCCGCACGCGAACCGGGCCGGGCCGCGTCGCGACTTCCGCCAGCAGGTCCGGCGTCGCGTCCGTGCTGCCGTTGTCCACGACGACCACCTCGAACGGCGGCCGCGTGTGGGCCAACACGCTGTCGAGGCACACGCGGGACACGTCCGCGGCGTTGCAGCAGAGGACGACGACGGACGCCAGCTCGTCGCCGACCGAGGGCGGGTCGGGGGCTTCGTCGCCGACCAGGCCGGGGGCGGCGCGGCGGAGCAACTGCCGGTCGCGGAGGAACCGGCCGGCCGCGACGGCCTCGCCGGCGTCCGTCAGGGCCGCCCAGTACGCCCGCGCCGCCGGGCCGTCGAACGGGTCGAGCCGGCACGCCTCGCGGAGGTGCGGGATCGCCTCCCGCAGCCGCCCGGCCCGCGCCAGCGAGCACCCGAGCGCCGCCCGCGTCCCCGGCAGGTCGGGCCGCGCCGCGGCCGCCTCGTGGAAGTGGGTCACGTCGCCGGTCAGTTCCGCGAGTAGCGTGAACGCCCGCCAGCGGAGCAGCCGGGCCTTTTCCCCCGCCTCGTCGGCCGGCCGCCACGCGGCCGCCTCCCACTCGACGCGGTACGTGTCGAACCGCCGCGCGCCGGCCGGGGTGTCGAGTTCGGAGGCCGTCAGCGGCGAGAGATCGAGGTCGTCGAGAACGTGTTCCACTTCGCGAATCGCGGCCGCCGGGTCGGTGCGGGCGAGCGCCTCCGCGAGCGTGAGGGCGGACACCCGGTTGACCGCCGCCGCCCGCCGCAGGGCCGGCTCCGCGACCGCCCGTTCCTCCGCCAGCAACCCGAGGAACGGGTCGCCGGCCGGGGTCGCCGCCAGGTCGGCGGAGAGCACCGGGTCGGCGTCGGCCCCCGACAGGTTCACCCGCTGCCACGCCCGCCCGACGAGCGACGGCCGGGCCGCCGCGTCGAGCCGCCGCCGCATCCGGGCCTGCAACTCCGCCGGGTCGAGCCGCGCCAGCCCGTCGCGGAGTAAGGCTTCAAACGAGTAGTTCTTCACCCGCCCCCGTGCCGCCGCCGCCGTCGCCGCCCGCCGCCCGTCGTCGGCGAGTACCGCGCGGACGCATTCCTCGAAGTTCTCGCCGGTGTACGGCACGTACTCCGCCCCCGCCGCGAGGTAGTTCGCGACGGCCCGGTTCTCGGCCTCTTGGAGCACGACCGCCCCGCACGCCGCGGCCTCGAACGCCCGCTGGTTGCACTCCCCGCGGACCGACCGGTTGAACACGACCTTCGCCCGCCGGAGCAGGTCGCGGTAGTCGCGGCCGAACGTCTCCGTCGCGATCGTGACCGCGTGCCGGTCGGCGAGCCGGGCGACGCGGCCGAGCCACCGCACCCGGTCCCGGTGGACGGCCGGGTTCATGCTCCCGACGAACAGCACGTCGATGTCCCGGCCGGGCGATTCCTCGTCCCACTCGTCGAAGAACTCGCGGCCAAGCCCGTGCAGGTTCGCGGCGTGAACGTGGTCGAATCCGGCCCGCCGGAAGGCGGCCCGCCCCGGCTCGTCGGTAAGGGCTGTATCGCACAAGGGGATCATTTGCCGGAACGAGTGCCAGCACAAGTTCCAGTCGCCGGCCAGACAGACGACCGGGACCGGGGCCGACCAGACCCAGTCCGACAGCGGGACGGATGTGTAAGGCAGCCACAGTACGAGCAATTCGGGCGTCCAGCCCGGCGGAAACTCGGCGGCGACCGCGGACCACGTGGCACCCGGCGGGGGGGCATGATCGCACCCCTCGGGGCCGAACGTGCGGACGTTGGCGTTACCGCGGTCGCGGTATAAGTAACGTTCCGTGAATGACTTACTCGCGGGGCCGAACAGGATGTTCGACATGATCCGGCCGTGCTCGGGATCGGGAGGGCGACGTGGATTGGTTGACAGAATGCAAAATGCCGCACGGGGATGCCAGCAAAAAAACGGAAAAAACTAAAAATTCGTTAATCTCAGAAAAATCCCATCTCTTCGCTTGACGAGGGGATTTGGCGAAGTTAGGATCGTCGCCGCTGACTCGCTCAATCAGACCGTCGCCCATCTGTTCGCCAGCACTTCCTACCCCTCGTAGGTGCAGCATGACGCGCTTCCGCCTCATCTCGGGCACGGTCGGTCGTCCGTTCTATGCCATCTTCGACGCCCTCGACTATCTCACGGCCGGCTACCTCTCGGCCCGCCGGACCCGACGACTGCCCGGCAAGCCGACGAAGGGGCCGCGGCTGGCGGCGACGGAAATGGAAATGCGGGGGGCCGCCAGCGACAGCCTTAGCGCGATCGCGGCGAGCGGGTTCGGGGCGGGGGTGATCGGGTTCGACCCGCTCGCGACGCTCTGGACGACCCCGCCGGCGGACCCGCGGGCGGCGGCAACGGCGACCGACGGCGTCGCGCTCGGGGAGGACGGTTCGCCGGCGGGGCCGGACGCCGTGCCGCTCGCGCCGCCGGTCCGCGGGACGCCCCGCGGGGCCGCGTACGAGTTCGGCGACCCGCGGCGGTCGGACGAGGACGACTTCCGGTACGCCGGGCTGTTCTCGTTCGTCGGCGACGACGCCGGGTTCGACCTCGGCGGCGGCGGCAGCGGCGGCGGGGTGGAGGTGGCCGGGGCGGCCGCCGTCGGGACGACGTTCCTCGCGCCCGCGCCGTTGTCGGCCGGGCCGGACGCCCCGCTCACCGACCAGTCGTTCCTCGGCACGGCGGCGGCCGGGCCGGGGCCGCAAAGCCCGGCCGGCGGGTACGAGCCGCAGGCCGGCGCGTTCGGTGCCGGGGCGTTCGCCCCGATCGACTCGAACGCCGTCCCGGTGGACAACACCGGCCGGTACGAGGGGAAGCAGTACGACTTCGTCATCAACGGGTTCAAGGCCCCGTTCAACACGGACACGGCGGGGAACTTCACGGCCGTCATCCACTGGGGCGACGGCGAGTCGTCCGCCGGGCAGGTCGTGGCCGGGTCGCCGGTCAACGGCCGGCCGACGTTCCAGGTCACCGGGTCGCACGCCTACAAGGACGCCGGCCGGTTCCCGCAGGCGGCGATCGTCGCCCGGTCGGAGGGCGGCACCGTCCAGGAAGAGATCGTCGTCACCGGCAACCAGGTGCTCGTCGGCAACGCCCCGGTCGCCCCGGAGCCGAACGGGTCGTTCGAGCCGGTCGCCGGCGAGCACTGGGAGGGCGTCGTCGCCCGGTTCCAGAACGCCAACGCGTTCGAGCGGGCCGGCATCTTCAAGGCCGAAATTAACTGGGGCGACGACAAGACCACGGTCGGCGAGGTCGTCGGCCAGAACGGCCTGTTCGAGATCAAGGGGACGCACCGGTACGCGGACACGAAGAGCTACACCGTCGGCGTGAAGCTGCTCGACACGGACGAGGGCAAGCTGTGGGAGTGGACGACGCTCGCGCTCGTGTCCCAGCCGCACATCAACGAGGACCCGCGGGACGTGACGATCGACGCCCGCCGCGGCGTCGAGTTCGACGGCGTGATCGCCCGGTTCATCGACGAGAACACCCTCGGCCGGCCGATCGAGGAGATGAAGGTCACCGTGGACTGGGGCGACGGCACGTCGTCCTCCAACGAGCAACTCGAGATCGAGGACTTCGGGGCCGGGCACTACGTCGTCACCGGCAAGCACACGTTCACGAAGGTGACGTACGAGAACGGGTACAACACCCCGCTGCCGGTGAAGGCGACGCTGGAGTACGGGCCGGAGTTCGTCCAGAAGACGATCGCCACCACGAACACGACGGTTCGCGTCGGCGACATCACCGCCACGGTGAAGGAAGACCTCCTCGCCGGGGAGAACCAGCCGCTGCCGACGACCGTGGTGGGCGGGTTCACCGTGAACAACCCGACGGCCACGCCGGCCGACTTCAACGCCACCCTGAACTGGGGCAACGGCGTCAGCTACGTGACGAACGACAAGGACAACAACCCGGCCAACGACCTGACCATCGTGGCCGACGGGGTGGAGGGGAAGACGGCGAAGTTCACCGTCACGGCCGCGTACAAGTACCCGGAAGAGGGGGCGTTCCTGCCGAAGCTCGACGTGGTGTCGATCGCCGAGGACAAGGATTCCGGGTTCGGGAAGGTGCTCGTCGAGGGCGTGCCGCTGACGGCGGAGACGGCCGGCGACTTCAAGTCCGGGGCCGAGTACAAGTGGGACGTGTGGGTCTACGACCCGTACACGGCGTACTACTGGGGCGGGTGGTACGGCGGGTACTGGGGGTGGTACGCCGGGTCGTCCTACGGGTACTGGACGAGCGTCCCGGTCACGCAGTTCAAGGACGCGGACGTCGACTCCCAGGCCGGCGACTTCACCGGGTTCATCGACTGGGGCGACGGGCGGGTCGGCGGGGCGTACGTCACGAAGGGCGAGGACGGGTACTTCACCGTCTACGGCAGCCCGTACATGCCGATCTCCAACCCGCCGGAATCGACGAGCAAGACGTGGAACGCGACCGTCACGATCTGGGAGCGGGGCAACGAGAACTACTACGGCTACCCGTACTACTCCGGCTACCCCTACGGCACGTACACGGCCGCCAGCTACGACCTGTACCCGCAGTCCAGCCACATCAACATCTCCGCGTCCGTCACCATCTCGATTGAAGTCACGAAGCATTACGTCCCGTGGTACTGGTACCCCTGGTACTACTGCTACTGCGATTGCGACTCCGGGTCCGGGACCGGCAGCGGGTCCGGGACCGGGTCCGGCACGAGTTCGGGAACGGGGTCCGGCACGGGCTCCGGTACGAGTTCGGGGACCGGCAGCGGGACCGGCAGCGGGACCGGCAGTTCGACCAACACGACGATCGGGTCCGGCAGCGGGTCCGGCCCCGGTACGGGCACCGGGTCGGGCAGCGGCATCATCTGGACGCAGGTGGACACGTACCCGGACCCGGTGAAGGAAGAAATCCGCGCGATGATGGACTGGTTGCACCAGGACGGCGGCATCCAGCTCGACATGGCCGTCGCCGCCCCGGACGGGTTCGCCCTCCCGGCGAACACCCGCGGCGGCGGGCCGGGCATCCCGGCCGGCACGGGGACCGGGGCGACCGACGCCCCGCGGTACACGCTCCCCAGCCCGACCCGCCCGGACCCGGACTACTCCACCCTCGGCGGCATCCGCAATTCCATCGGGTCCGGCTCGGCCCCGCCGATCGGGTCCGCCCCCACCATCATCAAGCCCGTCGACGCCTACTGGCCGTGGCTCTCGCAGGAAGAAATCGACGCCATCAAGCCCGGCGTCGGGTCCGGGTCCGGCCCGAGCACGAACACCGGCACGGGGTCCGGGTCCGGGTCCGGGTCCGGCCCGAGCACGAACACGGACGTCGGGTCCGGCTCCGGCCCGGGAACGGGGTCCGGGACGGGCAGCGGGACGGGGCCGGGCACCGGTCCGGGGACCGGCTCGGGATCGGGGTCCGGGTCCGGTACGAGTACGAGTACGAGCACGTCCACCGGCAGCGACTGCAACTGCACGACCAATTGCCCGCCGGAGATCGAGGTCGATAGCGATGTCGAGGCGATCACGCTCATCGTGGACGGGGCGAAGGTCGATACCGTGTTCCAGGGCGTGGAGATCGCCGGCGCGACGATCGCCACGTTCACGTCCGCCGATTCCGGCGCGGCCGCCGGCGACTTCGAGGCGTGGATTTCCTGGGGCGACGGGAAGTGGGAGCAAGGCACCGTCGGGGGCGGCGGCGCGGGCGGCGGGTTCACCGTCACCGGCACGCACAAGTACGAGGACGTGAAGAACTACGCCGTCTCCGTGAGCGTGTACGACCACTCCGGCGCGAAGCTCGTCGAGTACACCGACCCGTACGGCAAGACGGTCACGTATTGGAGCTACTACCGGACCGCCGCGACCGGGTACACGTCCATCCGCGTCGCCGCCCCGGCGCTGGCCGAGGTCGAGGTGGACCCGCTCGAGGGGACCGAGTGGGAGGAGATGGCGGACGTACTAATCGCCGAGTTCACCAACCCGAGCCCGGACGCGATCCCGGAAGACCACACCGTCACCGTCTACTGGGGCGACGGCGAGAGCAGCACGTACAGCGGGTGGGGGGCCGCCGACATCGACCTCGTCGAGGTGTCCCAGGGGCACTACCAGGTCGTCGCGTCGCACACGTATTACGGGCCGGGGAAGTACCGCGCGCGGGTCGAAGTCCACGACGACTACGGCGGCGGCGACGACCTCGTCATGCTGACCGACGTGACCGTCGGGCCGTGGGACCCGACGTACGTCCCGTGGATGGACCTGACGGCCGAGCCGCTCGGCAACCTGACCGACGACCGGCTGCCGGCCGGCGTGGACATGCCCGCCGACCGGGTGGTCGCGAAGTTCGACATCAGCCAGTTCCCGCTCTGGTTCGGGGACGAGCTGCGGGCGTTCGTCGAGTGGGGCGACGGGACGATCACGGAAGGCACGATCGAGGCCGACCCCGCGTTCGCCGACCCGTCGCTGCCGTGGTGGATGAACTACCAGTACGTCGTGAAGGCCCGGCACACGTACGAGCAGTCCGGGGCGTACGCCGTCACGGTGAAGATCACCGAGTTCGAGGTGGACACGAGCGGGAACCTGACCGGCGCGCTGGCCGAGGCGTACACGACGGCCAACGTCGTGGCCCCGAGCTTCACGAACGTCACCCCGCGGACGATCAACACGAGCGCGTCCGACGGGTGGTGGAACGGCACGACGGCCGGCCCGAACGGGTACTACGGGAACTATTACAACTACTACTACGGCGGGTACAACCCGTGGTACTACGGGTACAACTCGTGGTACTACGGGTACGGGTGGTACGGGAACTCGGCCGGGCTGGACGAGACGGTCCTCGCGGAGTTCGACTACGAGGACGCGGCCGCCCTGCCGCGGGAGTTCACCGTCACCGTCGAGTGGGGCGACGGGTGGACCGACTCGTCGCTGGCCGTCACGGCCGGCAGCTACTTCTACCAGTCGGCCGTCAAGGTCGTCGGCCGGGACGGCAAGTTCAAGGTCATCGGGTCGCACAAGTACGCCGTCCGCGGCGACTTCACCATCCACGTCCACGTCGTCCACGACAGCGGCAAGGCGCTCGACCTGGAGAGCACCGCGCACGTCGCCGAGATGGCCGCCGGGTCGCCGTCGTACCAGTACCTGGCCACGTTCGAGGAGACGTGGACGTACGACTACACCGCGTACAACGCCTGGTGGGAGAGCAACCCGTACTACTGGTACTGGTGCTGCCCGCCGAAGGAGTACACGTACTCGAACGGCAACTCGGTCGATTGGGGCGACGGGACGAGCATCTCCGAGGGCGTGACCGCCACCAGCTGGGGCTGGGGCGGGTACGGCTGGGGCTGGGGCGGGTGGGGCTACGGGTGGGGATACGGGTACGGGTACGGGTACGGGTACTGGGGCGAGTGGGACGAGAACTACGACGTGTTCACGTCCAAGTTCACGACCGGGTACGGGAACTCGCACCTGTACAAAGAGCCGGGCGTGTTCGACACCGTTACCACGCACTGGAACACCTACGACTCGGCGTCGTCGAACCGGCAACTGGAGGCGGCCGCCGCCCCCATCCGGTCGATGCTCGTCAACCCGTACATCAAGGGCGACGAGGGGGCGACGATCGAGGAGCCGCTCGTGTGGTTCATCGACGCGGACCCGTTCCACGAGGACGCCGGCGCGTACACGGCCACCGTCAACTGGGGCGACGGGTCGCCGGACGAGGCCGTGACGATCGAGGCCGTCGGCGACGGCACGTTCCGGGTGCTCGGCGGCCACGCCTACGACAAGGCCGGGCGGTACGACGTGCTCGTGTCCATCCAGGGGCCGGACAACGACACGAACCTGATGACCGAGGCCCGCGTGTTCGAGACCGGGGTGGCCCCGGCCCTCGTGCCGCACGAGGACGGCGTGCTGGCGACCGTCAACACCGGCGACCTGATCCTCGCGACGTTCGCGGACGCGAACGGGGACGCCGAGGACTACTTCGCCCGCGTCCTGTGGGGCGACGGGTCGCCGCTCGACACGGACGCGTACGTCCGCGAGAAGGACGGCGCGCCGGGCGTGTTCGAGGTCGTCGCGGACCACGAGTACGCGGCCGCGGTGTTCGGCCCGACGCCGCTGACCATCACCATCGGCACCGGCGTGGCCGGGCAGCCGGAGAACCAGTTCCGCCCGACCGGGTGGTACGGGTACGCGTACTACAACGGCGGGTACTACTCCGGCAGCACGGCGGCCCGGTGGTCGGCGAACTACTTCTCCGACCCGGTGGAAGGGCTGTACCTCCAACAGTGGGTGCTGCACGACACGCTCGACGTGGACGCCGGGTGGGAAGACCAGAGCGAGTGGGACTACGCCGACGAGGAGGAGGAGGCGGACGCGCCGCGGGACAACTCGACGATCACGGCGTTCACCCGGACGACCGACCCGACCCGCGGCGGGCTGGTGACGGTCGGCGGCGGGGCCGTCGGCCTCGGGGACGGGTCGCTGCGGCTCTCGCACGGCCTCGACTTCGACCTCAGCCCCGGCACGGGCGTCGGCGGCAGCCCCGCGCTCGCGTACAACTCGGCCACGACGGACGTGCGGCCGATCGTGGAAATCCACATCGACGGCGAGTTCAACGGCGTGCCGGAGAAGGCCGTCGTCACCCTGACGTGGAACGACAAGCAGCCGCCGAACACGGAAATCCTGCCCGGCAACGGGCCGGTCGAGCACGCCCCGATCACGTTCACCCTGGGCAAGCAGCCGGACGAGGTCGGCGGGTACACGCTCGCCGCCCGCGTCAAGGACGAGCTGAAGTTCACCGGCCTGTACAGTTGGTCGGCGGACGTCGACGTACACGTCAACGACCCGGTCGAGGGGCCGCGGGTCGTCAACACCAAGCATTCCGGGTGGATGCCGGTCGTCGTCCGCGACCGGTCCGAGCGGCAGGCCCCGTACGGGGCCGGGTGGGGCCTCATCGACCAGTTGCACATCGGCGGGGACGGGGACGTGATGTGGGTGACGGCCGCCGGCGACGCGCGGGTGTTCGACAACCTCACCCCGCCGCTGGGCGGGAACGCCAAGCAGGCGGACAAGGACAAGCAGGACAAGACGTTCAAGGCGATGGACGAGGAGTTCGGGACGCTCAAGTACGTCGGCAAGGACAAGGAGTACGTCTACACGGCGAAGGACACGTCGCTGGTGACGTTCAACGGCCTCGGCCAGCTCATCCGGGTCGAGACGCCGGCCGGCGTCCGCACCACCTACGCCTACGACAAGCTCCAGCGGGTGGAGACCGTCACCGCCCCGGACGGCGGGGTGACGACGTTCGAGTACGGCAAGACGGCGGTGACGATCCACCAGCCGGGCGACCGGGACGTGGAACTGGAACTGGCCGGCGGGCTGTACGTCAAAACGCTCACGTCGATCACCAACCCGGACGCGAACGATTCCGTCCGCAAGTTCACGTACAGCGGCGACCGGCTGGGGAGCGACGAGTGGGCCCCGGTCAAGCACTCGTACTACTCCGACTACCCGTCGGACTTCTACTACTCGGTGACGACCTCCGGGCCGGAGTCGTCGAGCATCTACCGCTACTTCCGGCCGGCCGCGCGGGTGGCGCTCGGGGACGAGTCGAAGACGACCCGCGACGCCGTCACCGGGCCGATCACCGCCAAGTGGGACCACGGGTTCGGCACCAGCGTCGGCGACTACCAGGTGACGTACACGTACGACGCCCGCGGCCGGGAGTTGAAGGCCGAGCGGCCGCTCGGCGCGACCACCGCGGTCGCCCGGAACAAGCACGGCGACGTGGTGCGGGCGGTCGATGAGGTGGGCCGGGTGACGACGTACACCTACGACGCGGCCCACCCGAGCGACCTGCGGAAGGTCGAGTACTCGGACGGCACGTTCGTCAGCTACGAATACGATTCCACGTTCCACTTCGTCACGAAATCGACGGACGAGAACGGCGTCTCGACCGGTTCCACGTACAACGCCCTCGGCCTCGTCGAGACGACGACGGACGGCAACCAGAAGCAGACGACGTACACGTACCACGGCAGCAAGGGGTCGTGGGACGCCGGGCTGCTGAAGAGCGTGACGAACGCGAACCAGCACGCGACGCAGTACACCTACGACTTCAACCGCCGGCTCGCGACGAGCCAGGACGCGGTCGGCAACACGACGAGCTACGGGTACGAGTACACCCCGGAGGGGGCGTTCGTCACGTGGGTCACGGACCCGAAGACGTACACCACGACGAGCGTGTACGACGGCCGCAACCAACTCCTGACCGTCACCGACCCGAACGGGTTCACGACCGGCTACGCGTACTGGGACAACGGCGGCCAGAAGGCCGTCACCCGGCCGTCGCCGAACGTCGGCGGCCCGCCGGTGGTGACGCAGACGACGCAGGTGGCCGAGGGGGCCGGCAAGGTGGTCGAGGCGGTCGGCACGGCCGACGTGCGGACCACGTCCTACGCCTACGACTACCACGACCGGCTGGAGGCCGTCACGAGCGGGCTGAGCGACTCGGCCCGGCCGAACTACGCGCGGCCGAGCACGCACCGGTACGTCTACGACAAGCTCGACCGGGTGACCGAGGAGTACGTCGGCGACGCCGGGTACTCCGGGCTGCAGCGGGTCACGTCTTACGTGTACGACCCGACCGGGCTGAAACTCCTGACCACCCGCCGGTTCGAGTGGTCCGTCCTCGTGTCCGACCGGACGGCCTACGACGAGCGGTCGCGGCCGGTCGCGACCTACGAGAACTGGGTGCCGGACCCGAGCCAGCCGTCCGACCAGCTCAAGGTCAAGATGGGGTGGTTCGACCGGGTGACGTACACCGCCTATGACAAGGCCGGGCACGTCATCCGCGTCGTCAGCGGGCTGTCCGCCCCGGCCGCGCCGCCCTACAACCACCCCGCCATTCCGGTCCGCATGGTCCCGGTGCAGACGACGTTCACGTACGACAACGCCTACCGGATCACCGGCGAGTACAAGGCGATCGACTCGTACTTCGGCACGAACACGAAGACGCAGTACGACGCCGTCGGCAACGTCCAGTCCGTTACGGCCGACGCCCCGAACAAGGGCGGGGTCGTCGCCTACGCCCACCCGACCACGACCAGCTACGGGTACGACGCGGCCGAGCGGCTCGTCGTCACGATCGACGGGTACGGGTCGAACGTCGCGCGGCAGGCCACGCTCGAGTACGACGCCAACGGGAACGTCGAAACCCTGACGACCGGCATCCGGTCCGGGGCGTCGCCGGCCGACTACGGCCACGAGAGCATCACGTTCACGGAGTACGACAAGCTCAACCGCCCCGTCTTCCTGACCACCGACCAGTTCGGCTGGGCGCAGGCGACCACGGCGACCCTGTACGGCCCGCAGGGCGACGTGGTGCAAAACACGAACCCCCGCGGGGTGGTGACGAAGAGCACCTACGACCACCTCGGCCGGCCGGTCGAGCGGCACGAGGCCGTCGGGTTGCCGGAGGCCCGCAAGAGCACGTTCGGGTACGACGCGGCCGACAACCTGCTCGCGCAGACGACCGGCATCGCCGTGTCCGGGGCGATCATCGGGTACGCCCACGCCACGACCACGACCTACGCCTACGACGTGCTCGACCGGCAACTCGGCGTCACCGAGGCGGCCGGCACGAGCTACGCCCGGCAGACGGTCATGGAGTACGACCCGTTCGACCGGCTCCGGGTCCAGCGGAGCGGGATCGCCGTGTCCGGGGCGATCGCGAACTACAGCCACGAGCTGCGGGTCGAGTTCGACTACGACCTGCTCGGCCGGAAGCGGGCCGTCCGGGAAGGGCCGGCCGGCGCGCCGATGCGGGTGACCGGCTACTCCTACGACGCCGCCGACCAACTCCTCGCGTCCTCGCAGTCCTTGACGTACGCGTTCGGCTACCCGAGCTGGAACTCGTACTCGTCATTCGACCAGGTCCGAACGACGACCTACCGGTACGACCTGATGGGCCGGCAGACGGTCGTGAACAACGGGGACTTCGACCCGGCGCTGGAGCCGAACGCGACGAACCCGAGTTACAACAAGAACGCCATCCCGGCCCCGCAGGTCGTGACGACCGTGTACGACTCGGCCGGGAACGGGATCGCCGTCATCGACCCCCGCGGGGTGGCGTCGAAGGTCGAGTACGACGCGCTCAACCGGCAGACGGTCGCGACGGCGGGCTACCAGTACCCGAACGGGCTGATGACGCCGGAGCAGGCGGCCGCGTTCATCGCCCCGGTCACGAAGACGGCCTACGACGCGGCCGACAACGTGACGGCCACGGTCGAGGGGTTGAACAGCCCGACCCCGCGGACGACGACGTTCGCCTACGACGGGGCGAACCGGCGGATCGGGATCACGGAAGCGGCCGGGTTGCCGGAGGCCCGGCGGACGGTGATGGAGTACGACGACGCCGGCAACCTCGTCCGGCTGGTCAACGGCATCAGCGACACGGCCCAGCTCGATAGGGGCGGGAAGCTGTTCAACTACCACAACCCGCTCGGCACGACCTACGCCTATGACGGGCTGAACCGGAAGACGGCCACGTACTCCGGCTCGGAGGTCGATGACGGGACATTCTTCAACCTGACGAAGCACAGCCGGCCGATTACGACGTTCGTGTACGACGCGGCCGACAACATCATCCGGACGTACACGAAGGCCAGCGTGCGGCTGGCCGAAACGATCGTCGAGGGCGTGTACGACTACGACCCGCTGAACCGGAAGACCGGGCTGCGGGACGGGTTCAACACGGCCGACCAGCGGTGGACGGTCAACCGGTTCGACGCGACCGACAACCTGATCTGGTCGTGGAACTCGCAGGACGCGAAGACCGAGTACCAGTTCGACGCCCTGAACCGGAACACGGTCGTCGTCACCGGGGTGGACAACGGCACGGCCCCGCCGGTCCGGACGACGCACACGTACAGCGTCCACGGCCCGGCGATGGTCCAGACGAAGCTGGACACGACGTACTACTACTACGACCGGCTCGGCCGGCAGCGGTGGACGAAGGCGGACAACGGCGGCCGGTGGGTCGGGACGGAGTACGACGCGGCCGGGAACAAGACGGCCGTCATCACCCAGGTCACGCCGTACTACTACTCGGACCCGGGGAAGAGCGACGCCTTGGCTGCCGGCCCGGTCCGGACGGAGACGACGAAGTTCGCGTTCGACCCGCTCGGCCGGCAGCTGTCCGTCACCGACCCGCACGGGAAGGCGACGACCTACGCCTACGACGCCCTCGGCCGGGTGGCCGACGTGACCGACCGCCGCGGGTGGCGGAAGCACTACACCTACGACGCCCTCGGCCACACGGTCGTGGAGGACTGGATCGGCGGGACGACGAACGGCCGCAAGTACCAGTACGTGTTCGACGCCGCGAACAACATGGTCGCGTCGTTCGAGGGCACGTCCCTGACGACCGGCCACTGGCGGACGCACCAGTTCGACCTGCTCCGCCGGCAGACGGCCGAGGCCGCCCCGCTGACGACCGGCGGCGGCACGGTGACGGCGACGATGGCGTACGCCTACGACGCCGCCAGCCGGCAGACCCGCGCCGAGGACAAGTGGGGCAACTTCGTCAACACGTTCTACGACGCCGCCGGCCGCGTCTCGACCAAGCAGTTCGGCACGGCCGCGGCCACGGTGACGTACCAGTCCGACTACTTCTACGCCCCGGACGTGGTCGGCAAGCTCGACCGGTTGGCGTCGCAGGTCAACGGCCAGGTCGTCACCGCCGGCGGGCCGGCCGGCGGGCCGAACGTCCTGACCATGGCGATGGGGCACGACGGCCTCGGCCGGGTCACCGCCCGGGAGTTCAAGAAGGCCGGGAACGTGGTCGTGGCCGGGGCCTCGAACACGTACGACGACAACAAGGCCGGGCTGGTCAAGACGACGGCCCGGTACGGGGCCGAGAACGTCTACCAGAACAAGACGACCTACGACTACGACGCCCACGGCCAGATCGCGTCGTACACGTACGAGTCGTTCCCGATGAACGAGCCGATGACCAGCCCGTGGTCGTCGAACACGGTCACGATGACCTACGACGCGAACGGGAACTCGCCGTACGCAACCCTGTCCGCGGCCACCAGCACGGAACGCCCGTACGCCCTGGGGGCAACGGACGCGGCCACCTACGACGCCGAGGGGAACGTCGTCAAGATCGACCCCCGCCGGATCACGACCTACAACCCGTCGAAGGGGACGTACGACACCTTCCTCTGGTGGGTTCGCAAGGAACTCGACTACGACCACCGGAACCGGCTCACCCAGGTGCGGACGTACGAGGTCCGCACGGACACGCCGGGCCAACCGGGGGCGCATGTGTCCACCCTCCGGGACACGGTCACCTACGAGTACGACGCCGAGGACAAGCTCGTCGCCCGCACCGACGCGCGGTCCGGGTACGTGCCGAACCTGACGGACGAGTATGGGACCACAGACAACCGGACGAACTTCATCGAGAAGGAGCAGTATGTCCACGACGGGGCGAACGTGTGGGCGGACGCGAACGGTAGCGGCGAGTGGCAGCGGCGGTACGTCCACGCCCTCGGGGCGGACTCGCTGCTCGCCCGCCAGGACGCGGCGGCCGCCGGCGTCGCCAACCCGACGTACTGGTACGCGACCGACAACCAGGGGTCGGTCACGGCGGTGGTCAGCGCCGCCGACCTGAGCGTCGTGAAGGCCCTCGAGTACCAGGGCGGGTCGAAGGTGTCGGCCCGGCAGTCGAACGTGTACACCCCGGCCCGGTTCCACGACCGGTTCGAGTACACCGGGCGGGACGCGGACTTCGTGACCGGGCTGCAGAACAACCGGGCGCGGTGGCTGTCGGTCGCCGGCGGGCGGTTCCTGAGCGAGGACTCGTGGGGCTTCGCGGCCGGCGACACGAACCTGTCCCGGTACGCCGGGAACACGTGGCCGAACGCGACCGACCCGAGCGGGCACATCTGGAGTTGGGCCGCGATGGGCATCGGGGCCCTGGTCGGGGCGGCGGTCGGGGTGGCCGGCACGGTCATCGGGGCGGCCATCACCGGCGACCTGGACAAGCTGACGTGGGGCAAGGTGGCCGGGGCGGCGGTGAACGGCGCGATCGCCGGCGCGATCGTCGGGGCCGTGGCCGGGGCGCTGACCGGGGACGTGTCCGGGCTGGTCCTCGGGGCGGCCATCGGGGCCGTCGCCGGGGCGGCCGGCGGGGCGGCCGGGAGCATCACCGAACAGTTGATCGACAAGGGCAAGGTGGATTGGGACCAAGTCGGTACGGCGACCGCGATGGGGTTCGTCAGCGGGGCCGTCGGCGGGGCCATCGGCGGCGCGGTCGGGCGGGCGTTCGCCCCGGCCATCGCCCGCGGGGCCAGCCAGGAGGCGGTCAAACAGGCGACCGGCATGGCGTGTAACATGACCGTCCGCCAGGTGGCGGCGTTCACCGCCCGCAACGCCGCGTCCGGCGCGGTCAGCGGGATGTTGACCGACGCCTCCATGCAAATCCTGGTGCCGGACGAGAAGGGGTTCAGCTTCCGCCGGCTGATCGCCGCCGGGGTGAACGGCGGGTTGGGCGGCGGAGCCGGCTACCTGGCGAACCGGGCGGCGTTCAAGAGTTGCTTCCCGGCCGGGACGCCGCTGCTGACGCCCGACGGGGCGAAGGCGATCGAGGACTTCAAGGTCGGCGACCTCGTCCTGTCGCGGGACGAGTGGGACCCGGCCGGCCCGGTCGAGCCGAAGGCCGTCGAGGAGGTGTTCGTCCGGCACGCGCGGGTGATGTACCTGACGGTGGCCGGTCGGCGGATCGGGACGACGAGCGAGCACCCGTTCTACGTGCCCGGCAAGGGGTGGTTGTCCGCCGGAGACTTGGCCGTCGGTGACATGCTCGTCGGCCACGACGGGCAAACGGTACGAGTGGACGCCAAGGACGCGGGCGAGTGGGCGACGGTATATAACCTCCGTATCGCCGACTGGCATACGTACTTCGTTGGCGCAATCGAATGGGGCTTCGACGCTTGGAGTCACAATAGCAACGGGTGTGAAACCTTTGTTGCCGCCATGGAGAAGAAGGGCGTTCATCCGAAAACGGCGAGAAAGATGTGGAACGACCACGGCGGCGAGAACATGAGTCCTCAACAAGCGAGGCAACTCGTTGAGAAATTAGCCACCGCCGGCCACATCCCCCCCGCGGGAGTTGATGCCAGGCGACCGGCCGTCGGCTCCCGCTCAACAATCAGAGCCTTGAAGGCCGCTGGAATTAATGACATCGAAGCGAAGCCGAGGGTCTCCAGCGGGAACGACACCGCCCTCGGGAACAAGGGCGAGAGGGTCGCGATGAAATGGCTCGGGGAGCAGGGCTACGAAGTTCTCGGATCCCTCAAGAACAATAGCGGCCACGGCCTCGACATTGTCGCCAAGAAGGACGGTGTGCTGTATATTATTGATGCCAAGACGTCACGAACGAACAACGGGGGTCTAAGTCAGGATCAACGAAAGCTCGGTCCGGTAGGGTATGCGGAGAAACAGGTCGGCCTTGCTCAAGATGCCAAGGGAAGGTGGCGTGAAGGTTCCACGCCCAACGGGACGCGGGATTTTGCCGACACACTGGCGCCTCTAATCGAACAACACAAGGCGGCCGGGACAATCCAGGGCTTCCGGGTCAAGATCGAGCACTCCGGTCGAGGTGATATCCGACAACTGCCCTGGGATCAACCTTAAACTGACCACGGTAAGGGGGAGGCATGAAACGCAAGGCTGTTTGGGATTTTTCCCGTCTGGCGGCTCATTACACCTCATGGGTCGGATCGGAGACGAACCGGAGGTTGTTTGACTACAAAGCGAGAAGGGATTTAGCCGCGAGTCTAGCACAGGCCGAATCGACTGCGTCGCGTGCTGTCGTGGCGGTACATCTGGAAAAACTTTGCCTGTGGGAAAATAAACTCGGTGTGCATAAAATTCTGACAGGAGATAGGTCCGGTTGGGGGCATTTACTCAACGGGACCGATTTTCAGGCTTTGGCGCTCCGGGTGAGAAAGCTTACGTTCGCGGCGGTTCTCGCCGAGGGACGAACTTACCCAGTGCCTTTGGTTCATCGCGCGATCAGCCGTTGCTTGGCCCAAGCCATGGCTTTGAGAAGCGATGGCGTCGCGGATTGGTGTGGCGAGGTTCTACTGAACGAACTTACTAACCCTACGGGATTTCTTAAGGGCTGGGATGAAACACCCTTTCATTCCTTCGTGGCTTGGTTGTACGCGACATGGCGGAGTTACAAGTTGCCCGCTGAAGTGCTTTCGAGCCACAACATTGGTGTTTACGAAATGCTCGTAACGAATTGGCAGGACGAACGCGGCTTCCATGACGGGGTTCTAAGCGCGTGCGAGTACCATTGCACGCGGTTCGATGCCGACGTCGATGAGGAGTCTGAGTTTTGGCCTAGTCCGTTCGACATTTTTCCTTGCGAAATCTTAGCAGTGCTAAGGGTACATCGGGATGCGGGTATCGAAGGGATGCGAATTGTTCACCCTCTGCTGGACTCGGCATTAGGGGCGGTGCCACCGGACGTTGTCCCCATTCCTGATCCCATCTTAGCCACGGCGGCAATCCGAATTATTCAGTATGAGGAAACGAATGCGACGTGATGTTGACGGTTTCAATATCTGGCCGAGTTGCGGCGATGAAGAATATGCCAGTCAACACGAACTCACTTTCCTACCGCAACTGATATTCGCCGGACCGTTTCAGACTGGTGGTTTGGTTGTGGCCTCACTCACGCGAGCAGATTGCCCACCATCTTCTCCCCGCTACCTCGGTCCGGCGGAAGTCGCGGCCGGCGTGCAGCGGGGTTCCCGAGGTCCGCTTCCTCCCACGCCCGCAGCCCAGCGGGTGGCGGGGACGAGAACGAACCCGGTCAACCGGGCCACCGCCCGGCGGCCGAATCCCAGGGTCTTGTCAGCGGCAGTAACGTCGCCCGTCGCCCACTATGGAGGAACGTCTCACCAGTGTCCACTTGTGCAATTGGTGACGGTGGGACTCGAACCCACACATCCCGGCTTCTGAGACCGGTGCCTCCTTCCGATTGGGCCACGTCACCGCCGGCCGGCACGGCGTGCCGGATTGACCCGTAGGGGAGTCGAACCCCTGCTTTCTGGTTGAGAACCAGGCGTCCTCGCCGCTAGACGAACGGGCCGTCGTCGATCAGTGCGCCGGGCAGGAATCGAACCTGCGGAGCATCGCGTGCGGCGGTTTTACAAACCGCGTGGCCTCCCAGGGCCGGCCGGCGCATTCATCTCGCAGTAGCACGGGTGGGAGTCGAACCCACAGGCGCTCGGGTTTGAGCCGGGCCGCTTTGCCGGTTTGCGTACCGTGCCGTCGCTTCCCCGCGGTCGTTCGACCGCGGGCTTTCTTCTGACCTCTGACCTCTGATCTCAGCGCCCCTGGCGGGATTTGAACCCGCGATCCCCACCGTGACAGGGTGGTGAGCACTCCTGGCTGCTCCGCAAGGGCAATGGTCGTTCCACACACGGACGCCGGGCGTCGGCCGTCCACTGCTTCCATTCCGCGTGGGCCATGATCGAGTCCCCTCGGTCGGAGTCGAACCGACGCGCCCGCCGTATCAGAGCGGGAGGCTCCCGTTACATCACGAGGGAAATTCTTCCCAGAGCGTCTGGCGGGGGTCGAACCCGCGATTCCGACATGGCGAGCCGGTACGTTCCCAACTACGTCACAGACGCATCGATAAGTGAGGCCTGAGGGACTCGAACCCTCACGCTCCGGGTAAGAGCCGGAAGTGCTGCCGCTAACACCTAAGCCTCGGTGGTCTTCTGTCTTCTGTCTTCCGTTCCGCGTTCCGACCTCCGCGTTCCGCGTTCAAAGTACCCCGTGGGGGAGTTGAACCCCCGCCCCCGGATTGAAAGCCCGGCGTCCTCGCCGTTAGACCAACGGGGTGCAAAAAGAGAACCGGCCGGGGGACCTCACGTTCCCCCGGCCGGCTGCGAATCTCGCAGGTGGCTCACGGGGTCACGCGGTATCACCGATCGGGCGTAGCTTCGCCGGGCCGCGTTCGAGGCGGTCGTTGCGTTCGTAGCTCGCGTAAGCGGTGTTCACGGTCGTCGTCTCCTGTACGCTGGAATAGACGCGGCAACCGGCCGAAGGTTCGCGACGTTTCTTGGATTCCCGCATGTCCGACGACGAACGCTGGATGACGCACGCCCTTGCGCGGGCGGCCCGCGGCCGGGGGGCGGTCGAGCCGAACCCGATGGTCGGGGCCGTCGTGCTCGACGCGCACGGCCAGCTCGCCGGCGAGGGCTGGCATCGGAAGTTCGGCGAAGCGCACGCGGAGGTGAACGCCTTCGCGACGGCGGGAGCGAACGCCCGCGGCGGCACGCTCGTCGTCACGCTGGAGCCGTGCTGCCACCACGGGAAGACGCCGCCGTGTACGGCCGCGGTCCTCGCCGCCGGCGTGCGGCGGGTCGTCGTCGCGATGGCCGACCCGTTCCCGAAGGTCGCCGGCGGCGGGATCAAACTTCTCCGCGACGCTGGCATTGATGTGACTGTCGGCGTGTGCGAACAGGAAGCGAAGGCGCTGAACGCGCCGTACCTGAAGCTGCTCTCGAGCGGCCGGCCGTGGGTTCACGTGAAGTGGGCGATGACGCTCGACGGCAAGATCGCGACCCGCACCGGCGACTCGAAGTGGATCAGCGGCGAGGAGTCGCGGGCGGTCGTCCACGCGTTGCGCGGCCGGATGGACGCGGTCCTCGTCGGCGGCGGCACGGTGCGGGCCGACGACCCGGCTCTGACCGCCCGCCCGCCGGGGCCGCGGGTCGCGGCGCGGGTCGTCGTCACGGCGTCGGGGGAACTGCCGACGCGGTGCCAGTTGCGGGCCACGGCCCGCGACGTGCCGGTGATCGTGTTCACGGCGAAGGGGAACGAGCCGAAGCTCGCCGGCTGGGCCGCCGACGGCGCGGAGGTCATCGGCGGCGATTCGCTCGACGATCTGCTCGCCGAACTCGGCCGGCGGCGGATGACGAACGTGCTCGTCGAAGGCGGGGCCGGGCTGCTCGGCTCAATCCTCGACGCGAAGCTCGCCGACGAGGCGCATGTTTTCGTCGCGCCGACGGTGTTCGGCGGTGACACCGCCCTGTCATCCGTCGGCGGGGTCGGCGTCGCGGCGGTCGCCGATGCCTTCAAGTTGCTCGACGCCGAAGTCCGCACCGTCGGCCGCGATGCCTATATCCGCGGGCGATTAAAGTAGTAGGCACACTCCGTGTGCCGTCTCCTCGGCGGGTCGGCGAGGTCGCCTGGGTCGCGGCGGCTGATAGCGGACGGCGCGCGAACCCATCGGCGGGTTCGTCCGAGTCGCTGCGAGGCTCAGCAGACGGCACACGGAGTGTGCCTACTACTATAAAGCCCCCACCCCCATCCTCCCCGGAGCGTTCCGCATGACGCCGCTTCTGCTCACCGCCCTCGTTCTCGGCCAGCCGGCAGCCAACGAGGTCCTCCCGCTCTGGACCGGCAAGGTCCCGCACGCCGTCGGCGAGAGCAAGGCCGACAAGCCGACCGTCACCGTGTTCAAGGCCGAGCAGCCCAACGGCGCGGCGTGCGTCATCTGCCCCGGCGGCGGGTACGGGTTCCTCGCCGACGAGCACGAGGGGAAGGACGCGGCCCTGTTCCTGAACAAGCACGGCGTCACCGCGTTCGTGCTGCAATACCGGATCGCCACGAAGGACCGGCCCGGCCCGCTGCACCCCGCGCCGCTGGAAGACGCGCAGCGGGCGATCCGCCTGGTGCGGGCGAAGGCGAAGGACTACGGCATCGACGTGAAGAAGGTCGGCATCTGGGGCTTCTCCGCCGGCGGCCACCTCGCGAGCACGGCCGGGACGCACTTCGACGACGGCAAGCCGGCCGGCGACGACATCGACAAGCTCGGCTGCCGCCCGGACTTCCTGATCCTGTCGTACCCGGTCATCTCGACGGACAAGGGCGTGACGCACGGCGGGTCGGTGAAGAACCTGCTCGGCGAGCGCCCGGACGCGAAGCTGCTGGAGTATTACTCCAACGAGAAGCGGGTGACGGCGAAGACGCCGCCGACGTTCCTCTTCCACACGAGCGAGGACGCGGCCGTCGTGCCGGAGAACGCGGTCCTGTTCTACCTGGCGTGCAAAAAGGCGAAGGTGTCGTGCGAGCTGCACCTGTACGCGAAGGGCGTCCACGGCGTCGGCCTCGGCACCGGCTGGAAGGACGCGGCGAGTGGCAAGTGGCGGATCGCGCCGGAGCCGGCCGTGGCCGGCTGGCCGGACCGCCTCGCCGAGTGGCTGACGGCGCAAGGCGTGGTGGGGAAGAAGTGAGGCAGCCCGACTTCCGAAGTCCGGCTTCGACTTCGGAAGTCGATCCCGCGCGGGGGTTCCATTCCCGCGCAACGGCGAGCCGAGCGGCGTAAGCCGCCGGGTGAGGGGCGCGTTACCCGGCGGCTTACGCCGCTCGGCTCGCCGTTGCTTCTGTGTGGTGGTCGTTGCCGGTTCGACTTCCGAAGTCGAAGCCGGACTTCGGAAGTCGGGGCCTTCCCGCCAACCCCGCCGCCACCCGCGGCGTTATAATGCCACCAGTGCCCGTCCGCGTGTCCCGGAAGCCACCACCATGTCCCAGGCCATCGTCGATCCGGCCGAGCTGCGACGGTTCGCGGCCAACCTGAAGCGGTTCAACGCCGACCTCCAGACCAACCTCGCCGGGCTGCACGGCCAGCTCGTCGGCCTCAGCGACACCTGGCGGGACCAGGAGCACGACAAGTTCCGGGCCGAGTTCGAGGCCACCGCCAACGTGCTCGAACGCTTCGTCGAGGCGGCCAACCTGCACATCCCGTTCCTGCTCCGCAAGGCCGAGCGGATCGAAGAGTACCTGGCGCAACGATGAACCTCACCGCCGCCGACGTTCGCTCCATCGACGCCCTCCGCGAGTGGCTCATCACGCTGGCGAACTACCGTTCGTCCGCCGCGGAGGTGCTGTCGAGCTTGCAGATGGAGATCAACCGCGCGTTCGACTGGCTCGACGACCAGAAGAAGCGGTGGCAATCGGCCGTCAAGGGCTGCGAGGAGGAGGTCCTCCGCGCGAAGAACGAGCTGTCCGGCCGGAAGTTCGAGGACGCGACCGGGCGGATGCCGGACACGACCGTGCAGGAGCGGAACCTGCGGCGGGCGAAGGCCCGGCTGGAGCAGGCCGAGGAGCAGGTCGAGAAGTGCCGGGCGTGGCACCAGCGGCTGCCGAAGCTGATCGAGGAGAACTACAGCGGCCCGGCCCGGCGGCTGACGACGTTCATCGAGGTGGACGTGCCGAACGCGATGGCCCTGCTCGACCGCCGGATCGCGGCGCTGGAGAGCTACGCCGAGCTGCGGCCGGACTTCGCCCCCGCCCCGTCGGTGGCCGCGATGCCGGGCGGCGAAGCGAAGCCGCCGGACCCGCCGCCACCGTAACCTTGGTTTTGTTCCCTCCCCCCTTGGGGGGGAGGGTTAGGGAGGGGGGTACGCCTTCCCCC
>NZ_JCABYM010000012.1:0-8353 GCF_059499385.1 Limnoglobus sp.
GCAGAGGGCGCGGAGAAAACCAAGAAGAGTTCAAAGACAACTCCGCAAAATCTCTTCGTGGTTTTCTCCACGCCCTCTGCGCCCTCCGCGGTGAAAATAATTCTTTCTTCCCCCGCGTACACGTTGAACCGCCCGTCGCGGACGAAGCCCAAGAGCGTCATCCCGACCCGCTCCGCGAGCTGCACCGCGAGGCTCGACGGCGCGCCGACGGCCGCGAAGATCGGCACGCCGGCCACGGCAGCCTTTTGCACCAGCTCGAAGCTCGCCCGCGCAGTGGCGAAGAGGATGCGGTCCCGCAGCGGCCACCGCCCGGCCAGGAACTCGCGGCCGATCAGCTTGTCCGCCGCGTTGTGCCGGCCCACGTCCTCGCGCAGAGAGAGCAGTTCGCCGTGCGAATCGAAGAGGCCGACGGCGTGCAGCCCGCCGGTGACGGCGAACGTCGGCTGCGCCGCGTGCAGTTTCGCCGACAGCCCGTGAATCACCCCGGCGGCCACGACCGGGCCGGGCGGCACGGGGTCCACGTCCGCCTCGATCGCGTCGAGCGTCGCCTTGCCGCACACGCCGCAACTGGACGCGACCACCCCGCGGCGGGCCAGCCGGTCCAGGTCCACCCGCACGCCCGGCCGAAGGTCCACGCGGATCGCGTTCACGTCCGCCGGCCCGACGGCGAGGATGTCGGCCGCGGTCGTCAGCAATCCTTCGGTGACGAGGTAGCCGACGGCGAGTTCGTCGTCGTGCCCCGGCGTCCGCATGGTGACGGCCACGGCCGTTCGCTCGCGGTTGTTCGCCGGCCCGTGCCCGAGGCGGATTTCGAGCGGCTCCTCGACCGCGAGTTGGTCTTCCTTCGCCGCGGCGGTCGAACCCTCGACGGCGACGACCGACGCGGCGAAGACGGGGAGGGAGGACATGGCGGTAGTTTATCCGCGGGGGTCATGGTAGTAGGCACACTCCGTGTGCCGTCTGCTGTCGGCCGCGGAGACTCGGAGGAACTCGCCGACCCGCCCAGGAGACGGCACACGGAGTGTGCCTACTACTTTGTGCCCCGTTGCACCGCCCGCCGTCCGCCGGTAACGTGAAGGGGCACACCCCTGCCAGGACGCACCATGCGATACACGATCGCTTCCCTCGCCCTCCTCGTCGCCGCCGTCGGCTCGATCCCACAAGAGAAGAAGGCCGCCCCGAAAGGCCCGCTCGCCGAGGCCCGGACGCGGCTCAACAAGGGGAACTACGCCGAGGCCCGCGCCGAGTACGCCAAGCACCTCGCGGACGAGAAGCTCGGCCCGGCCGCGGCCGTCGGGATCGCGCACGCGTGGCAGGCCGAGGGGGAGTACGCGAAGGCCGTCGAGGCCGTCGAGGCCGCGCTCAAGAAGCACGACAAGAATGCGGACCTGCTCGCCGCCCGCGGCGACCTGCTGTTCGAGGCCGGCAAGTGGGACGCGGCCGCGGCCGACGCGGATGCCGCGATCAAGTTGAAAGACGACCACTTCCTCGCCCGGTGGGTGAAGGCGAAGCTCGCCCGCGACAAGGGGGACGTGGACACCGCCGACCAGCAGATGCGGTGGTTCGTCCGGGCGTACAACGCGGCCAGCAACGCCGACAAGGACATCACCGACCCGGACCTGTTGCTCCTCGTCGGCCTCGCCGGGACGGAGAACGCCCGGTGGAACAACCTCACCAACCAGTTCCGGTTCATCCTCCGCGACGTGTACGGCGACATCCTGAACAAGTACGAATCCGACAACTGGCGGGCCGAGCTGTACGCCGGGCGGATGCTGCTGGAGAAGTACAACCGGCCGCAGGCGGTCGAGGCGTTCGACAACGCGCTGAAGATCAACCCGGCCGCCGCGGAGGCCATCGTCGGCAAGGGCGAGGCGGCGCTCCAGAAGTACGAGCTGAAGGAAGCCGAGCAGTTCGCCGACGAGGCGCTGAAGCACAACCCGAAGCTGCGGGAAGCCCTGCGGCTGAAGGCCGACATCCTGTTCATGGGCGGCGACTACGCGGGGGCGGAGAAGAACCTGCTCGCGGCGCGGGCCGTCAACCCGCGGGACGCCGTCACTCTCGGCAAGCTCGCCGGGTGCTACCTCCTTCAGAAGAAGACCGGCGAGTTCGACACGATCCTGAAGGCGGCCGAGGAGTACGACGCGAAGCCGAGCGGCTTCTACCACGAACTCGCCGAGTACCTGGAGGACCGCAAGCTCTACACGCAGGCCGAGGGGTACTTCAAGAAGGCGACGGAGCTGCGGGTGAAGTCCGCCCCGCCGCGGGTCAGCCTCGGCCTGCTCTACATGCGGCTCGGCAAGGAGGCGGAAGGCAAGGCGATCCTCGACACGGCGTTCAAGGCCGACCCGTTCAACGTCCGCGTCGCGAACATGCGGAAGGTGATCGACCACCTGGCGAAGTACACCGTCATCCAGACGCCGCACTACGAGCTGAAGTTCGACAAGGACACCGACCGCGTGCTGGCGGCGTTCGTCGCCGAGTACCTGGAGGAGACGCACGCGGACCTGAAGAAGCAGTTCGGGTACGAGCCGCCGGGCCGGATTCCAATTGAAGTATTCAACCGGCACGACATGTTCAGCGGCCGCACCGTCGGGCTGCCGGACCTGCACACGATCGGCGCGTGTACCGGCCGGGTCGTCGCGATGGCGTCGCCGACGGCCCAGGGGCTGCGGAAGCCGTTCAACTGGGGCCGGGTGATGCGGCACGAGCTGACGCACATCTTCAACCTGGCGCAGACCGACTTCCAGTGCCCGCACTGGCTGACGGAAGGGCTGGCCGTGCAGAACGAGAAGATGGACCGGCCGCTCGACTGGGTGTCCACCCTCCGCGACCGGGCGGACGAGGGGACGCTGTTCAACCTGGACACGGTGATGATGGGGTTCGCGAAGCCGAAGGACCAGTCCGAGTGGGGGCTGGCGTACTGCCAGAGCCAGCTCTACGTCGAGTACCTGGTGAAGGCGCACGGGCAGGCGGCGGTCGGCAAGATGCTGAACGCCTACCGCGACGGGCTGGACACGGCCGCGGCGCTGAAGGCGGCGTGCGGCGTCGAGAAGGCGGCGTTCGAGAAGGGCTACCGCGAGCACGTCGAGCAGGTGCTCAAGCCGTACCGCGGGGCCGCGAAGAAGGCGAAGAAGCCGGACGAGAAGCCGCTGACGTTCGAGGAGCTGACGGCCGAGCAGAAGAAGAACCCGGACGACGCCGACCTGACCGCCCGGCTGGCCGAGCAGCTGCTCCGGCGGAACAAGGCGAACGAGGCCCGCAAGCTGATCGACGGCGTGCTGGCGAAGCAGAAGGGCCACCCGCTCGCGAGCCTGCTCAAGGCGCGGTTGCTCGTGCGGGCTGGGGACGAGGACGGGGCGAAGGAGGTTCTCGAAGTGGCGCTGAAGGAGGCCCCGGACGACCCGCGGCTGTTAAGCCTCGTCGGCCGATTTCACCTGGACGCGGAGCAGTACGACAAGGCGGCGGAGTTGTTCGAGAAGGGCCGCAAGCTCGCCCCGCTGGACGGCGACTGGGCCGAGCAGTTGGTCCGCCTCTACACGGCGACGAAGGACAACGAGAAGCTGATGGCCGTGCTGAAGGAGGTCGTCTCCCGCGACCCGGACGAGTTGGCCGGCCGGATCAAGCTGGCGAAGGCGGCGCTGGAGGCGAAGAAGTACGCCGACGCGGAGGCGTACGCCCGCGACGCGATTCAGATCGACGTGAACAACGAGGACGCGCGGAACGCGCTGACCGACGCGCTGACGGCCCAGGGCAAGGACGACGCGGTGGCGAAGCTGAAGAAGAAGTTCGAGTGACCGCGACTACACTATCGCCATGCTCACGACCGCCCTGATCGACCGCGTCCTCGCCACGGTCCCGCACCGGACCGTCGGCCTCGTCGGCGACCTGTTCCTCGACCGGTACCTGGACATCGACCCGGCCCGCGACGAGCCGTCCGTCGAGACCGGCCTCACCGCGTACCAGGTCACCCGCGTCCGCTCCTACCCCGGCGCGCTGGGCACGGTCCTGAACAATCTCGTCGCCCTCGGCGTCGGCACGCTCGCCCCGATCGCGGTCATCGGCGACGACGGCGAAGGGTACGAACTCCGCCAGTGCCTCGCGAAACTGCCGGGCGTGTCCGACCGCGGCCTCGTCGTCAGCCCGGACCGCCACACGCCGACGTACACGAAGCCGATGTACGGCGAGAAGGAACTGAACCGGCTCGACATCAAGAACCGCACGCCGACGCCGCGGGAGCTGGAAGACCGCGTGCTGGCGCTGCTCGACGGGCTGCTGCCGACGTTCGACGCGCTCTTGATCCTCGACCAGGTCAGCGAGCCGAACTGCGGCGTCGTCACCGACCGCGTTCGTCAACGGCTCGCCGAGATCGGGAAGGAACGCCCGAACTTCTTCATGCTCGCCGACAGCCGGGAGCGGATCGCCAAGTTCGAGAACGTGTGCGTGAAGCCGAACCGGTCCGAGTTCGAGCGGGCCGGGAGGCCGATGCGGTTCGGCCGCCACGCGTTCTGCACGGACGGCGAGAACGGCATCCAACTCGTCGCCCCGGACGGCACGCGGACGGCCGTGCCGGCGTACCCGGTGGCCGGCCCGATCGACATTTGCGGGGCGGGCGACAGTTGCAGCGCCGGCATCGCGTGCGCGATGGTGTCCGGTGCGACCCATGAAGAAGCCGCGGCGTTCGGCAACCTGATCGCCTCGATCACGATCCAGCAGATCGGCACGACCGGCACGGCGTCGCCGCAGCAGGTCCGCGACCGGTGGCGGGAGGTGAGCTGACTTCCGAAGTCGAAGCCGGACTTCGGAAGTCAGGCCGCACTCGGGTTGCCGCACGCCGCACGAAAACCGTAACCTACTGGGGCCTGTTTTCCTCACGAGGTTACGGATGACCCCGGACACGACGACCCGCTTGCCCTTGGATGTCCTCTCGCCCGCGTTGTCGCCCGCCGAGATCGTAACCGCCCCCGCGAAACCCGCCCGCCCCCGCCGGCCCGTCGGCACACTCGTCACCGTCGTCGTCCTCGTCGGGATGGCGTTCCGCGTCGGCGTGTACCTGCGGAACCCGTCGTTCTGGATCGACGAGGCGATGCTCGCCGTCAACGTCGTCCACCGCTCGCCGGCGCAGCTGCTCGAACCGCTCGACCTGAACCAGGGCGCGCCGATCGGCTTCCTTCTCCTGTCGAAGGCCGCGCTAGTGCTGCTCGGCAACTCCGAGTACGCATTGCGGGCCGTGCCGCTGGCCGCGGCGCTCGCCGGGTTCGCGATGTTCGTGGCGCTCGCGTACCGGCTGCTGCCGCTGGTCGCGGCGCGGCTGGCGGTCGTGCTGTTCGCGTTCTCGCCGTACCTCGTCGGGTACGCGGCCGAGTTCAAGCAGTACGAACTCGACGCCGCCATTGCGGTCGGGCTGGTGCTGCTCGGCCGGCCGGTGTGGGAGGGAACGGCCGCCCGCCGTGACCGGGTGTTGCTTGCCGCGGCCGGGGCCGTCGCCGTCTGGTTCTCGCACCCGGCCGTGTTCGTCCTCGGCGGCGTCGGCTCCGCGATGCTGCTGGACGCCGTCGTGAAGAAGGACCGGACGCTCGGCCTGCGGAACGCCGCCGTCGTCGCCGCGTGGGTCGTCAGCTTCGCCGCGTGCTACCTGTTCTTCCTGCGGAGGCTCGGCACGAACGCGTACCTGATCGACTACTGGGCCGGGACGTTCCTGCCGCTGCCGCCGGTGCGGCCGGGCGACCTCGCGTGGCTGGTCAACCACTTCTTCCTGCTGTTCGACAAGCCCGGCGGGTTCGACGGCGAGACCGGGACCGGCGGGTTCGCGGCCGTCTGTTGCCTGATCGGGGCGGTCGCGATGGCGCGGTCGAACTGGCGGCTGCTCGTGGCGCTGGGGATGCCGTTCGCGTTCGCGCTGGCGGCGTCCGGGCTGCGGAAGTACCCGTTCGCCGGGCGGCTGATGCTGTTCGCCGTGCCGCTGATGATCGTGCTGGTGGCGCACGGGGCGGTGACCATCGCGGACCGGCTGCGGGACCTCGGCTCGTTCGCGTGGTGGGCGGTGGTGGTGGCGGTCTGCCTCGGCTCGTTCGACGAGTGCAACACGCTGCGGAAGCGGCCGCTGCACGCCGAGGACGCGCGGGAGGCGGTCGCGGAACTGGCGGCCGGCTGGCGGCCGGGCGACCGGGTGTACGTCTACTACGGGGCGGTCCCGGCGTTCCGGCATTACGCCCCGCCGATCCCGGCGGCCGCCGTGACGTTCGGCGGCGAGCACCGTGGCGACGATCAGTGGGCGTACCGCGACGAGTTGTCGGCGCTGCGGGGCCACCCGCGGGTGTGGGTGCTGTTCGCGCACCGGCAGCGGCACGAGGAGGCCGCGGTGCGGGCGTACCTCGACGCCTTCGGAACCGGCGACGTGGTCTCGCGGCGGAGCGACGCCGTGCTGCTGCGGTACGACCTGTCGAACCGGTGACCCCACTTTCCCCCTCTCCCCCGCAAAGCCGGGGGAGAGGCGACTAGAGAAGAGCCTCACGGCTCCGTCTCGGCCATTCCCCCGCGTCCGGTTCCGGCATAGACTGTGAAAACCGCGATCCCGTCCTGAGCCGTCCGCGGCCCGGCCGCGACCGACCGTAACCCATACCTTTCCGTGGAGTCCGTCCATGTCCGACAGCGCGAAGTCGCCCGAAATCCCGCTCACCCCCGCCGCCGGGGCGGCGGCCCAACAGGGCGGCGCGATTCAAATCCCGGTCGATGCGTCGAAGATGCAGTCGGTGTACGCGAACTTCTTCCGCCTCAGCCTGAGCAGCTCGATGGAGGAAGTGCTCATCGACATCGGCCTGCACACCGGGATCATGCAGTCGCAGAACGTCGCGGAGCCGCTCCAGTTCACGCACCGGCTGGTGCTCAACCCGTTCGTGGCGAAGCGGCTGATGGACTCCCTGCGGCAGATCATCATGCGGCACGAGCAGCTGTTCGGCGTGCTGGAAGTGGACGCCCAGAAGCGGCTGCGGCAGCGGCCGCAGTAAGCGGAGGCCCCCATGCCCTTCATCGACCTCGCCGCGGTCCCGCAGTTCGAGTTGCTGCCGGGGGTCCGCATCCGCACGCCGTTCGGCCGACACATCATGCTCTCGTACCTGGAGATCGCCGAGGGCGCGGTCGTGCCGACGCACCAGCACCCGCACGAGCAAGCCGGGATGTTGCTGCAAGGGAAGATGGAGCTGACCATCGGCGACGAGACGCGGACGGTCGAGCCGGGGGCGATGTTCATCATCCCGCCGAACACGCCGCACCGGGCCGTCGCCGTCGGCGGGCCGTGCCTGGCGTTGGACATCTTCAGCCCGCCGCGGGAGGACTACGCGGCCCTCCAAAACCAGTACATCCCGGCGACCGAGACGGGCTGAACTCATGTAGAACCCTGAGCGGAAGCGACGGGGTGTGGTGTCGGCCTCCACACCCCGTCGCTTCCGCTCAGGGTTCCACTTCGGAAACTGCCCATGCTCTCCGAAACCTACATCCCCGAACTGCGGCTGAACGTGGCCCGCGGCCCGGCGAACGGCCCGCCGCTCGTGCTGCTGCACGGCGTCCTGCGGAACCACCGCGACTTCGCCCCGCTGCTGCCGTGGCTGCTCGTTCACTTTGAAGTCATCGCCCCGGACTTCCGCGGGCACGGCGGGTCGGACCCGGCCGACTCGTACCTCGTCACCGACTACGTCGAGGACGCGGCGAAGCTGCTCCGATGGCTGGACCGCCCGGCGTTCGTGTTCGGCCACTCGCTCGGCGGCATGGTCGCGGCCGCCGTCGCGGCCCAGGAGCCACGGGTCCGCGGCATCGTCCTCGAAGACCCGCCGTTCCACACGATGGGCGACCGCATCCGCACGACGCCGCTGCACAACTACTTCAAGGAAGTGGCCGAAGTCGCGAACCGCGGCGGGCATTTGGAAGAACTCACGGCCGGACTCGCGGCGACGCGGTTCGGCGACGGCCGCCGGCTGGCCGACGTGCGGGACGCGGTGGCGATCAAGTTCGCGGGGGCGTGCCTCAGTCGGGTCGATCCGGCCGTGTTGACGCCGATCGTCCGCGGCGAGTGGCTGACCGGGTACGAGATGCCGCGCGTCGGCTGCGAGACGCTCATCCTGCAAGGCGACCCGGTCGCGGGCGGGATGCTGACCGACGCGGACGCGGCGGGCTTCGAGGGCGCGGTCGTGCTGAAGTTCGCCGGCGCGGGACACCTCCTGCACTGGACGCGGACGCAGGACGTGGCGAACCACACGCTGGCGTTCCTCGCGGCCTTGTAGGGTGGGCCGAGTCTTCGAGGCCCACCGGCTTTGTTCCCTCCCCCCTTGGGGGGGAGGGTTAGGGAGGGGGGTGAGCTTCC
>NZ_JCABYM010000013.1:0-7970 GCF_059499385.1 Limnoglobus sp.
GCGATCCTCACCGGGAGGGAAAGGCTTACCCCCCTCCCTAACCCTCCCCCCAAGGGGGGAGGGAACAAAGCCAAGACCGTCTCGCGTCGGGCGTCGCGGCGTATCCTCCTCGACCCGACCTACAACTCCGCCATCATCCCCGCGACCGCCCGCGAGTTCTCGTCGGTCCGCCCGCCGAGGGCGCGGATTACCTTCGCCCGCCGCTCGGCCGGGTGGTTCTGGTTCAACTTCCACTTCCCCTCGATCCGCTCGATCGCGATTCGGAAGCCGACGATCTGCAACGCCATCCGCTCCAGGAACGTCGCGTTCTCGCCGAGCGTCCACGGTTGCGGCATCCCGCGCTCGTACACGTCCACGGACTGCCGCACGATGTCCAGAATCCCGGCCGTGTCCTCGACGAGTTGCACGCGGCCGTAAACATGAACGGCGACATAGTTCCACGTCGGGACGGTGTTCTCCTCCTCGTACCACGTCGGCGAGACGTAGGCGTGCGGCCCGGCGAACACGCACAGGGCCGTCCGGTCGGCCAGCTGCCGCCACTGCGGGTTCGCCTTCGCCATGTGGCCGATGAGCGTGTTGCTCTCGCGGTCGAGCAGGAAAGGGAGGTGCGAGACGAACGGCACGCCGTCGAGGACGGAGACGAGCTGGCCGAAGCTGTTCGCCTCGACGAATGCGTGGAGCGTGTCGCGGTCGGTCACGGCGAACGCCGGGGGCACGTACATGTCAGCCTCTCGGAAGGAGCGCCCGCAGGACACGCCGCAAGTTTACCAGGTTCACGCGCCGCCGGGGCGTCGTCGGTTCCTCCGACACACTCGGCCCGACCCGTCCGATTCTGACGCGCGTGCCGGCGGTTCCTGCCCTAGATTTCGGCGTCTGCGGCCGCCCCGCACCACCGCCGGGCCGTCGCGTTGCACACACGGAACCAAAATTCATGCGGCCCAATCCCCACAGAGTTCGGCCGGACCTCGTCCGGCTCGAAACCCGCGACGTGCCCGCGTTCTTCGGCAACAACCTGTTTCCCGACGATAGCGCCTGGAACCAGAAGATCACCGACGCCCCGGTCGCCGAGAACTCGGCCGCGATCATTAACCGGATCGTCGCCCGCACCGGCACGCGGGGCATCAAGCCGGACTTCGGCAACCCGGTCACGGACGGCGAGTTGTACGGCATCCCGATCACCGTCGTCGATGCGAGCACGCCGAAAGTGTCCGTGTTCATCCCGAACGAGGGGTACGCGGACGAGAGCGACAACGTGATGGTCCCGATCCCGGCGAACGCCGTCATCGAAGGCGACGGCGCGACCGGGCCGAACCCGCCGTCGAGCCGCGGGGACTCGCACGTCCTCATCTACGACAAGTCGGCCAACCACCTGTACGAGCTGTACTGCGCGTCCCGCCCCGGCGAGACGACGTTCTCCTACGGCGGCACGAAGCCGTCGAACGTGTGGGGCGCGTATCAGGTCAGCTTCTGGGACCTGAACAAGAACACCTTCCGCACGCCGAACTGGACGAGCGCGGACGCGGCCGGGCTGCCGATCGCGACCGGGCTGGTCCGGCCGGACGAGGCGAAGCCGGCGTCGGCCGGCGGGCAGGGCGTCATCGACCACGCGATCCGCGTGACGATGGTGCAGACGCGGAACCAGTACGTCTACCCGGCGTCGCACTTCGCGAGCAGCCGGACCGACGCCGACCTGCCGCGAATGGGCGAGCGGTTCCGGCTGCGGGCCGACTTCGCCATCCCCGCGACTTGGTCCGCGGAGGCGAAGGCCATCGCCCAGGCGATGAAGGACTACGGCCTGATCGTCGCGGACAACGGCAGCGACTTCTTCTTCCAGGGGACGCCGTCGAGCGAGTGGAACATGGGCCAAATCCTGGCGCTGCGGGGGATCAAGCCCGCGGACTTCCAGGTCGTGGACCTGAAGCCGACGGTGACGGGCCTCAGCGTCACCGGCGGGCCGGTCCTCGGCGGCACGCCGGTGTCGATCTTCGGGAAGAACTTCAGCGGCGCGGCCGGGAACCTGTTGGTCAGCTTCGGCGGCGTGCCCGTCCCGGCGTTCACCGTCGTCTCCGACTCGCGGATCGACCTGCTCGCGCCGCCGCAACTGGCCGGGACCGTGGACGTGAAGGTGCAGTCCGGCACGACGAAACTGGACTCGAACGGGAAGTCGATCTTCTTTGGGTACGGTACGTCGAACAACACGGCCGCGGACGACTACACCTACGGCCTGGCGACCAGCCCGCCGGGGAACGTGCCCCCGCCGGTCAGCCCGCCGGGGAACGTGCCCCCGCCGGTCAGCCCGCCGCCGACCGTGCCGCCGCCCCCGCTGTCGCCGTCGGCGCAGCCGTTCGCGGCCGGGGTCGGGAACTCGCTGCGGTTCATGAACGCGGACGGGACGCTGCGGTTCTCGACGACGCCGTTCCCGAACACCACCGTCACCGTCCGCACGGCGACGGCCGACTTCAACGGAGACGGCACGCTCGACGTGGTCGCCGGGACCGGGCCGGGCGCGGCCACCCGCGTCCGCGTCCTGGACGGCGTCACGCAGCAGGAGCTGTTCGCCGTCAGCCCGTTCGAGCCGAACTTCACCGGCGGCGTGTACGTCGCGGCCGGGGACGTGACCGGCGACGGCATCCCGGACCTGACGATCACGCCGGACCAGGGCGGCGGCCCGCGGGTGGACGTGTTCGACGGCGGCGGCTTCGCGAGGGTGGCGAGCTTCTTCGGCATCGACGACCGCAACTTCCGCGGCGGGGCGCGGGCGAGTATCGGCGACATCAACGGCGACGGCACGGGTGATCTCGTGGTCGTGGCCGGGTTCAAGGGCGGCCCCCGCGTCGCGGCGTTCAGCGGGAAGTCCGTGTCAGCGGGCGCACCGGCCCGGCTGTTCGGCGACTTCTTCGCGTTCGAGCAGACACTCCGCAACGGCATCTTCGTGACGGCCGGCGACGTGAACGGCGACGGGTTCGCGGACCTGATCGCCGGCGGCGGCCCCGGCGGCGGCCCGCGGGTGTTGGCGTTCGACGGCAAAGCCCTCCTGTCGAACCAGTACGTGACGGTCGCGAACTTCTTCGCCGGCGACGCCAACACCCGCGGCGGCGTGCGGCTGAGCGTGAAGGACCTCGACGGCGACGACCGCATGGACATCCTGGCCGGCGACGGGTCCGGGGCGGGCAGCAGCGTGGTCGCGTACGCGGGGGCGGCCCTCACGCCGGCCGGCGCGCCGCCGACGTTCTTCGACCGCGAACTCGAACCCGGCTTCACCGGCGGCGTGTTCGTCGGCTGAGCGAAACTCGCGCGGAATCTGGTTCCGATCTTCGGCCGTTGCCGTTAGGATGTGGGGCGTTGTCACACAACCCCCGAGGTCCGCGGCATGGCTCCCGCATCCCCGTTGAATCGCCGTGAGTTCTTCCAGGCGTCGGCCGCCGTCGGCGCGACCGCCGCCCTGGGTTCGGCCGCGACCGCGGCGGCCCCGGTCGGCACGGCGAAGAGTTGCATCTTCTTGATGCTCACCGGCGGGCCGAGCCAGCTCGACACGTGGGACCCGAAGCCGGACGCGCCGAGCGAGGTACGCGGCCCATTCGCGCCAAATCGCACCCGCGTGCCGGGCGTGCTGTTGAGCGAGCTGTTCCCGAAGATGGCGGCGATGGCGGACAAGTTCTCGCTCGTCCGCACGATGCACCACGAGCACGCGCCGATCCACGAGAATGGGATGCAATTGCTGAACACCGGCCGCCGGTTCGGGGACGGCCCGGTGTGGCCGAACGTCGGCATCGTCATCGCCGACCGGCTCGACCGCGAGGGCCGGTTCGGGAAGTGGCTGCTCACGCCGGACAACCGCATCAAGTGCGGCCTCGACATCCCGCTCGGCCAGTGGGTCGGGTTCCTCGGCGGGCGGCCGTACACGTGCATCTCGCAGGCGTTCAACGGCCGGACGCAAGCCCTCGACACAAGCATCGCCACGTCCTGCGAGACGGCGTTGGAGGCCGTGAACGACGGGACGCCGTTCGTGATCGTAAACCACTTTCTCAACGTCTTCGACGCCGTGTCGTGGGACTGTCACGCGGACAAGGGGTCGCTCCGCACGACGCTCGCCGACTACCGTGACGAGGTCGCCCCGGCGTTCGACGCGGCCTACACCACGCTGCTCACCCGCCTCGAAGAAACCGGCAAGCTGGCCGAAACGCTCGTCGTCGCGGTCGGCGAGTTCGGGCGGACGCCGAAGCTGAACTGCAACGGCGGCCGCGACCACTGGGCGAACTGCTGGACGGCCCTCGTCGCCGGCGGCGGCGTGCAGGGCGGCCGCGTCGTCGGCACGTCCGACGCGCACGCCGCGGAGCCGAAGGATCGGCCGGTGCATTGCGCCGAACTCGTCTCCACGATCTGCCACGCGATGGGCGTCCCGCCGACCGCGACCATCCCCGGCCCGGACGGGCAACCGGCGCGTGTGGTGGAAGCCGCGCCGGTGCTGGAACTGTTCTGACGACTCACACACCCCGCCGCCGCACTTCCCGGAGAAAGCTCCATGCGCACGACCGCGCTCGCACTCGCGCTGCTGTTCGTTCACGCCGCGCCCGCTGCCGAGTTGCCCGGCACGAAGCCGCTGACCGAGGGCGGCGACCTCGCGAAGCAGATGGTGGACGGCATCCACCGCTACCTCGACCGCGAGTTGGAACTGGCCCCGACGAAGCGGAATCAACTCCCGACCGCTTCGGACGCGAAGGCGAAGCGGGAGCGGTTGAAGAAACTCCTCGGCGTCGTCGATCCCCGCGTGCCGGCGAAGCTGGAGTACGTCGGCGGGCCGGACGTGCCGGCGCTCCTCGCCGAGATCGACGGGTGCAAGGTCCACGCGGTCCGCTGGGCCGTGCTGAACGGCGTCGATGCGGAAGGACTGCTCATCGAGCCGGACGGCAAGCCGAAGGCGAACGTCGTCGCGGTCCCGCACGCCGACCAGCATCCGGAGCACGTCGCGGGGCTGCTCCCCGGCGACGACTTCGGCCTCCGCCTCGCCCGCAACGGCTGCCGCGTGCTGATCCCCACGCTCATCGACCGCGACGACAAGCATTCGGGCAACGCCCGGCTGAACCGGTGGACGAACTACTCGCACCGCGAGTGGGTCCACCGCATGTGCTACGAGATGGGCCGCACGCTGCCGGGGTACGAGGTGCAAAAGGTCCTCGCGGCCGTCGATTGGTTCCAGAAGCAAGACGCCGCGCTGAAGGTCGGCGTCATCGGGTACGGGGACGGCGGCATGATCGCGCTGTACGCCGGGGCGCTGGACGACCGAATCAAGGTCACGCAATGCTCGGCCTACTTCGCCCCGCGGGAGCGGCTGTGGGAGGAGCCGATCGACCGCAACGTCTGGGACCGCGTCCGCGAGTTCGGCGACGCCGAGGTCGCCGCGCTCATCGCCGGGCGGGACTTCATCCTGGAGCCGGACGGCGTCGATTTCGTCGCGGACGGGTTCTGGCCGACGTGGAAGACGCCGGCCGCGAAGCCCGGCCGCGGCGGCACCGCCCCCGGCTCCCTCGGCCCTCACCTCGGCAAACAGGTCGCCGGCGAGTCGGTCCGGCTCGCCGCGCTGACGAAGGCGGCCGAGAAGATCATGCGCCGCGTCGGCCCGCACGTCTCCGACGAGTTCTTCCTCCCGAAGCTCGCCGGCCGTACGGTCGAGCCGGCGAAGGAGAAGGACCGCCCTCGACCGGCAGTTGCGGTCGATGCCGCGGCCCGGCACAAGCGGCAGTTCGACCAACTCGTCGCGTTCACACAGAACCTCTGGCGGAACTCCGAACCCGTCCGCAAGGAGTTCTGGAAGAAGGCCGACGCGAGTTCGCCGGAGAAGTGGGAGCAGTCGTGCGAGTGGTATCGCACCTACTTCCACGAGGAAGTCATCGGCAAGCTGCCGGAGCCGACGATGCCGGCGAACCCGCGGTCGCGCCAAATCTACGACACGCCAAAGTGGACCGGCCACGAAGTGATGTTGGACGTGTACCCGGACGTGTTCGCCCACGGCATCGTGCTGTTGCCGAAGGACCTGAAGCCCGGCGAGAAGCGGCCGGTCGTCGTCTGCCAGCACGGTCTCGAAGGGCGGCCGACGGACGTGTGCGACCCGAAGACCCGCACGAAGTACTACAACTCGTTCGGGGCGCAACTCGCCGACCGCGGGTACATCGTGTTCGCGCCGCAGAACCCGTACATCTTCGACACGTACTTCCGCCAGATCATGCGGAAGGCCAACCCGCTGCGGCTGTCGCTGTTCAGCTTCATCATCCGCCAGCACCAGCGCATCATCGACTGGCTGGAGGCGCACCCGAACGTGGACCCGAAGCGGATCGCGTTCTACGGCCTCAGCTACGGCGGCAAGACGGCGATGCGGGTCCCGGCCGTCGAGAAGCGGTACTGCCTGAGCATCTGCTCCGGCGACTTCAACGAGTGGGTCGGCAAGATCGTGAGCACGGAGCTGCCGATGAGCTACATGTTCACGAAGGAGTACGACATGCTCGAGTTCGACCTCGGGCACACGTTCAACTACGCGGAGATGGCGCACCTGATCGCCCCGCGGCCGTTCATGGTCGAGCGGGGCCACGACGACGGCGTCGGCATCGACGAGATGATCGCGTGGGAGTACGCGAAGGTGCGGTACCTGTACGAGAACCGCCTGAAAATCGGCGACCGGACGGAGTTGGAGTTCTTCGTCGGCGGCCACGAGATCCATGGGAAGGGGACGTTCGCGTTCCTCGACAGGCACCTGAGGTGGAAGCCGTGACGGTTGGAAGTCGTTGCGAGGCGGGTGGCCCTGGGACCGCGGGCGTCCCGCCCGCCACGGCCCCAGCCGCGTGAGACGGGTCTCCGAAGCCGGGAAAGTGAGCGGGCGGGACGCCCGCGGTCCCAGGCGTTAACACCGCGACTTAACCGTCGACCCACGCCTCGAACTGCTTCGCCTTCCCGGCCCACCCCTCCGCTTGCAGCCGCTCGCGATTACGCCGCTGCCCTTCCGGCGTCCCACCATCCAACCGCTCCCGGACCCGGTCGGCGAACGCCTCGACCGTGTCGCACACGTCGCAGCAGTCGGCCCACGATCTCGTGGAAGGCAGGCCGCGGACCACGACCGGCTTCCCGGTCGCGAGGTACTCCTTCAGCTTCAGCGGCTGGATCGCCCGCGTCACCGGCAGGTCGGCGTAGGGCATCACCAGCACCCCCGCGGCCGCGGCCAGTGCCGGCAATCGCGCGAACGCCATCGGCGGCAGCGCGTGGACCCGCGGGGTCGCGAGCAACGCCGGGTCCGGGTCTTCCCGCGGCCCGATGAGGACGATGCTGCCATTTTCCAGCTTCGCGGCGAGGTGTTTGACGAACGCCGTGTCCATCCGCCGGTCGATGACGCCCCAGAACACGACGAACGGCGGCGCGAGTCCGCTCAGTTCCGGCAGCTTGTCGGCCACCCCCGTCTGCCAGTGGTCGAGATCGACGCCGTGCGTCAGTAGATGGGCCTGCTTTCCGAACGTGCCGACGTGCTTCACGAGCGTGTCGCTGACGGCGATCGCGTCGTTTACCTTCGGCACGAGGTCGCGCTCCATCCGCAGCATCGTCTCGCCGTCGTAGCCGGGCCAGACGCTGAAGTCGTCCACGCAGTAGTAGACCCAGCGGTGCGCCGGCAACTCGCCGACGAGGTCCGCGACGAGCGGTAGCGTCGTGACGACGTTCGGCGGCTGCGGCAGAGCCTCGAACACCGGCCGCAGGGCGCGGAGCAGCAGCTTGCGGTTGAGCGCGCGGACGAACCGGGACTTGAACGACGGCCACATCTTCGGCGCGACTACGCGTGGGGCCGCGACTTCTTGTTCCCTCCCCCCTTGGGGGGGAGGGTTAGGGAGGGGGGTACGCGGGGCCAGCGGCTGATGACTCCCTTGAGTGATTGCACCCGCCGGGGGGGGGGGGGGGGGGGGGGGGGGGGGGGGGGGGGGGGGGGGGGGGGGGGG
>NZ_JCABYM010000014.1:0-7323 GCF_059499385.1 Limnoglobus sp.
CCCCCCCATCGATTTTTTGGGGGGGGGGGGGCCCCCGCCCCCCCCCCCCCGGGCGGGGGGGGGGGGCGCGGGGGGCCCCCCCCCCCCCCCCCACCACCCTACAGGCATTCACGGTGACATGATAGTCGCGCCGGATCGTGTTAGTCCCGCGCCACCGGGACGGGCCGGACGACGGCGTGCAGCTCGTCCTGCCCCGCGATCTGGTCGGCGAACCGCGGCGTCCCGTTGCGGTCGTCGAACCGCTTCGCCGCCCGCCGGCTCTCCGCGTCCAGCCACGCCCGCAGCGCCGGCACGTCGGAGGTCGTCTTCCGACTGCCCGTCACCAGTTCCGGCGGCACGCGGACGCCGCGCGACCACTCGCTTCTCATCAGCCGGTCGCACAGGAACCGGCCGGCCAGCAGGAAGTCGAACCGCGGCCGCGGCTCGTACCCGTGGGCCGCGGCCGGCAGGAACCGCTCGAACAACCGCACCGCCGCCGACAGGTTGTCCGTGACCGCCAAAAAGTAGACGTGCTTCGTCAGGTTGCCGAGGTCGCCGGACCGGGCGCTCAGCCGGAGGCCGTTGCGGTGCGTCACGACGGCCCGCTCGTCGTCGCCGAGGCGGAACAGTGAGTCCAGCAGCGTCGCGTAGGTCGATTCCGGGACGAGCCGGCAGGACAGGCGGCCGTTCACCACGTTCTTCGCCGCGTCCACGGCCCGCTCGTGCTCGCCCCGCCAGTTGTGGTAATCGACGATCGTGTCCGCCTCGCACGCAGGGCAGTTGCTCAAGCTGTCGCGGGGTTGGCGGAGGAATTCGTCGAACGACTCGGCCGCCGCGGCCGTGTCGCCGACGTGCATCGCCAGCGACAGGCGGTACTTCGCCAGCACCCGCTCGCCGGCCCCGAACCGGCGGAACCGGGTCGTCATTTCGTCGAACAGGCCGTGGATTTGGGGAAGGGTGATTTCCGGGAACGCGATGGCCCGCCAGATGACCCACTTGAACCGCCAGAGGAGCTGGAACTCGTCGAACCGGGCCGGGTCGCGGTCGAACTGGGCCAGGCACCACGGGTAGTGGGCGACGAGCAGGTCGCCGCGGCCGCCCATGACGGCGGCGTCGAGCAACTCCATCCGGGCGTCGTACCCGGCCGGTACGTCGGCGTGACGGTCGGCGTGGCGGACGGCCTCTTCCAGCACGGCCACCCGGCCGGGGCCGTAGGGCAGGCCGCGGGACTGGGCGATCAACTCGGCGACGGTCGCGCGTGCGGCTTCGGACATCACTTGCATCGTTGCGGATGAACGCGGCCGGGACAAGGTGAGCGGGTGTACCCCGACCGCATTCGGTCCCGCCGAAAGAATCGCACGGCGGCGCGAACGCGCTCCCACCCGCGTTCCGCAATCGAAACACGGCCGGCCGCGCCCGGAGAATGCCGACAGTGCTAATCGGAAAGTTGGCCGAGTTCGAGCGCGGAAAATCGGGACGTGAGCTACAGTTTTGCGCCCCGGTGTCCGAAGCGCGGACACCCCGGCGAGTCAGGGAACGGATTCGATGCTCGCGCCACCGCTCACGCCGATCCGCGACCGCGCCGCCCTCCTGGCCGCGGTCCAGCGCGCGGGCCTGCTGTCCGCCAAGCAGTTCGACCGCGGCGTCGCCGGCCTGTCGGCCGACGCGGACGCCGAGGCCGCGGCGGAGCACTTCGTCCAACTCGGCCTGCTCACCCGGTTCCAGGCCAAGCGGGTGCTCGGCGGCAAGACCGACGGGTTCTTCCTCGGCCCGTACCTGATCCTCGAGCCGATCGGCGAGGGGAAGGGCGGCAAGGTCTACAAGGCCCGGCACAAGACGATGAACCGGGTCGTCGCGGTCAAGCTCCTGATGCCGGAGCGGACGCGGTCGGCCGAGATGCGGACCGCCTTCCAGCAGGCGACGCGGCAGGCGGTGCAGCTGCTCCACCCGAACGTCGTCACCGCGTTCGACGCGAACGAAGTCTCCGGCCGCATTTACATCGTCCTGGAGTACGTCAACGGGGCGGACCTGGACGGCCTCGTCCGGCGGAACGGCCCGTACCCGATCGAGAAGGCGTGCGAGTTCGCCCGGCAGGCGGCCGTCGCGCTGGCTCATGCCCACGACCGCGGCATGGTCCACGGCCGACTCAACCCGGCGAACCTGCTCCTCGGCCGCCCCGGCGGGACGACGACGCGGGCGGCCGACGAGTCGAGCGAGCCGCTGACGGTGAAGGTGCTGAACTTCGGGTTCGGCCGGCTGGCGGAGCTGTACGCGAACGACCCGACGAAGCAGCTGAACAGCGCCCTGTCGGCGACCGACTACTACGCCCCGGAGCAACTGGACGCCCGCGCGACGCCGACGGCGGCGGCCGACCTGTACTCGCTCGGGTGCGTGCTGCACTACCTGCTGACCGGCCGCCCGCCGGCCGGGGACGGTCCGATCCACCAGTTCTCCAACGCCGTGCCGATCCAGCACTGGCGGCGGGACATCCCGGCGGCGCTCGCGAAACTCGTCCACGCCCTTCTGGAGCGGAACCCGGCGTACCGGCCGGCGTCCGCGGCCGTCGTGGCCGGGAAGCTGGAGGCGTTCGCCCGCGACATCGGGAGCGTGGACTTCGTTCTCAAGGAAGAAGTTGCGGCGTCCGAGTCGCACTCGCTGCTCACCGGCCTGCCGGCGGACGACCCGGACTCGCCGTTCGCCGACCTGGGCGACGCCGACGATTCGCTCCACGACACGGTGACGGCGGCCGAGGGCCGGACGCCGGTGGCGACGGACACCCGCCGCCGCAAGCCGCCGGACAAGAAGCGGGGCGGGGCGGTGTGGGCCGCCCTGCTGCTCGCGGCCGGGGTCATCCTGGTGACCGGGTGGGCGATCGGGTTGGTAATTAAGTCGGCGATGCGGTAACCCCGTCGGGCGTCGGTTCGAGCGGGCGTCGGTCGGTGACAGGTCGAAACGGCGGAACTCTCCCAGCGTCGGATTGAAATTCGTGTGCCCGGTGGCGTGCCGGGTCGTGGTTGTTGTCGAGTCGAGCACGTCGCGCTGTTCGCCCGAAACAGACGTGGTTGGAACATTTTCCTTGGGGCCGTCATGACGAATTTGGAGCACCCGGACTCCGGGGTGATCGAGTTCCAGTACCGGGCCGACACGCCCTTGTCCGAGTCCGGGGACACCGGCAGCACGCCGTTCACCCTGGCCGGGCAGGTCGGCGTCCCGCACCTGCCGGGGTACGAGCTGATCGAACAGATCGGCGCGGGCGGCATGGGCGTCGTGTACAAGGCCCGGCAGCTGGCGCTCAACCGGCTCGTCGCCATCAAGGTGCTGCCGAACGCCGAGAAGGCCGGGCAGAACACGGTCGCCCGGTTCTTCGCCGAGGCGCAGTCCGTGGCCGACGTGCGGCACCCGAACGTCGTCGAGGTGTACGACTTCGGCGAGGTGCAGATGCGGAGCACCGTCACCGGGCCGGACAAGCCGGAGTTCGTGAAGGTCCCGTTCCTGGTCATGGAACTGCTCGACGGCGGCTACCTCGGCGACCACCTGATGAAGCCGGGCAACCAGGACCCGCGGGCGATTGCGATCATCCTGGCGAAGGTCGCCCGCGGGATCGCGGCGGCGCACCGCGCCCGGATCGTCCACCGGGACCTGAAGCCGACGAACATCCTGTTCACCCGCGGCGGGGAGCCGAAGGTGGTGGACTTCGGCCTGGCGAAGCGGGCGATGTCGAACCTGACGCAGTCGGTGGCGGTGATGGGGACGCCGTACTACATGTCGCCGGAGCAGGCGAAGGGGAAGAGCAAGTCCGTCGGCCCGCCGACGGACGTGTGGGCGATCGGCGTCATCCTGTACGAGAGCCTGACCGGCTGCCTGCCGTTCGACGCGGACAACCACTACTCGCTGCTGCACCAAATCATTACGGAGGAGCCGGAGCGGCCGCGGATCCACAACGCGGACCTGCCGGCGGAGTTGGAGCGGATCATCATGAAGTGCCTGGCGAAGCGGCCGGAGCACCGCTACCCGACGGCGACGAAACTGGCGGAGGCGCTGGAGCAGTTCCACCTGGACACGTCGGTGATGGTCCCGATGCTGCCGAAGAAGGCCCAGCCGCGGCGGCCGGCCGGCACGAGCCTGGGCGTGACGGTGCTGATCCTGCTGCTGGTGGGCATCGCGCTGACGTGCGTGTGGCTGTGGCGGAAGGCGGAGACGGAGAAGCGGGAGCTGCACGAGAAGACGATGCAACTGCTCAACGGCGCGAAGCCGGAGGCGAAGAAGACGGAGTGACCCGCGGTCCCTATCGCTTGTCAACCCGATCGCGGACCGGTCGAGGAGTTGATTTCGGCCAGTCGGTTGTATTCATCGAACTTCGCGGTCAGGGAATCGCGGCCGTAGACGGCACGGACTTCACCGGGCGAGTCGAGTTCGAGTTTTAGTTGATTGTCCGTCACGTAACCGATAAGCGCCGCGCGGTGGTCGTGGATCGGCAACGCGCCAATCGCACCCGCAAACCGGTTTGATATGCGGATGAGCGGGTAGGGGTCGTTTTCGAGCAACCGCTCGTCGCGGATCACGGCGGCCGCCCGGCCCCCTTCGTAGGGGATCGTGTAATAAGCGTGAAATCCGAGACCCCGCGAGACGATGGCCGCGAAAACGTGCGCGGCCGACGACGAGAGTTCTTCCCCCATCACCTCGCTGCAATCAATCCCGCCGGTCGCGGTGAGTGACGCACACCCGTGGCGTTCGCCGAGTTCACGGACGGTCACGGACAGACCCCGGTTCTCGTCCGAGAGGTTGATGTGTGGGTTGTCCCAGGCCCAGAGCCAGGAGTTGTCGTGATCGGAATGAGAACCGATGACCAGGGCAGTGAAGTCGAGGTGTCCGAGAGTCAAGCGGGCGGTCGGCACGTTGTAGTTCCAATTCCCTGAGCAATTTTGCGAGTCCAAATAATTGCTCAGGTGTATCTGGCGGTCATACGCCATCGCGATGTGCCGGAGGTACAGGTCGATGAGTTCTTGGTCCATGATTACTTCTTCTCCCGCTTCAGTTCCGCCGTCTGCACGGCGGTCAGCTCGAACGCCTCGACCTCGACCTTGCTGTCGGTCGGGGCCGTCTTCAGGCTGTCCTTCCCGGTGAAGCTCGTGATCTCGAACCGAATCACGTCATCCTTTCGTGTGTACTTCGATTGCAGGTACTGGTCGTCCACGCGGAACAGGGACACGAGCGTCGTCCCGTCGGCCGTGAGCTTGGCGGTGATGCGGATGCCGTTCTTCTCGTCGATCTCGAACCGCCCCGCCTTCCCGGCCGTCGGCACGATCTCGTACTTCCGGGTGCTCGCCCTCTCGTCGCCCGGCTTGCCGTACTGAATCGTCCACGTCGCCTTCCCGCCGTCGAGCGGCTGGACGGCGAGGGTCATCGGGACTTCCTGCGCCTTCGGCCCGCTGCCGAGGGCGAGCGTGCCGGCCCACGTCCCGTGCCACTCCTTCGGCAGCGGCGTCGTGTCGGCGGCCGGGGCGAGCATCAGCGAGACGAGCAGCGTCGGGAGCATGGATGAACCTCAGCCCGGTTGGGGGGACAAGACCCGTGCCTTCAGGATCGCGGGGAGCACGTCCCACGACGCCCGGTAGCTGTCTTCGAGCGGCACGTTCACGTACCGGCCGGGGGCGAGGAACAGCGGCATCGTCGGGACCGGGTCGCCGACGGCGAACGGCTCGACGTAGGCGGCCGGCGCGACGTCGGCGTCGAACGCCATCGCCGTCAGCGGCTCGTCGGCCGGCCGCTCCGGGAACGGCTCGCTGCCCATCTCTTCCCAGATCAGGCGGTGCAGCCCGCCGGGGTCGCGGGGCGTCGGCGGGAAGGGGTCCACGATCAACAGGTGGATGCCGTGGGTGAGGAACTCGACGGCCTTGTCGACGAACGCCCGGACGGCGTGGCGGTTGTCCTTGTTCCCCGGCGAGACGAGTTCGACGACGGCGACGACGCGGTCGTCGTTGCCGTAGACCCGCAACCGATTCGCCTTGCGGGCGTAGCCGGACAGTTCGACCTTCGCCTGAAGCCGGGCCTTCGGGGGGGCGTCGAGGACGGCCAACCCGCCCGCCGTCGGTGTCCCGTTGCCAGGGGTGAAGGTAGCCACGTCCGGTTCCGGCCCGCGCACCCGCTGGTCGGCCATCGCGTAGAAGCCGGCGGGTAAGACGCGTTGATTCAAGTCGTCGCGGAGCCGGATCGTCCATCCCTCGTGGAAGTCGTGGTACGTCCCCGAACTCACGCGGGTCCAGTCGTGCATCGGCATGGCGTCGCCTCCCTCGGTCCCATCATTTCACACGGCTGCTGCCCGGACAAGAGAGCAGCCCGCGGTGCGAGCAAGGGCACTCGCGCCACGGGCTGGGGTCCATTCCGCACGGTCGTCACACGTTGTACGTCGTGCTCGCGGTGGTGCCGCCGCGGCCGGTCCAGTTCGTGTGGAAGAACTGGCCCCGCGGCTTGTCCGTCCGCTCGTAGGTGTGCGCGCCGAAGTAGTCCCGCTGCGCCTGCAGCAGGTTCGCCGGCAGGCTCGCCGTCCGGTAGCCGTCGAAGTAGCTCAGGGCCGACGACATCGTCGGCAGCGGGATGCCGTTCATCACGCCGGCGGCCACGGCCGTCCGCCACCCGTCCTGCGCGGCTTGAACTTCCTTCGCGAAGAACGGGTCCACCAGCAGGTTCACGAGCTTCGGGTTCCGGTCGAACGCCTCCTTGATGTTCCCCAGGAACCGACTGCGGATGATGCACCCGCCCCGCCACATCAGCGCGATCCCGCCGTTGTTCAGCTCCCACCCCAGCGCCTTCGCCTGGGCCGCCATCAGGTCGTACCCCTGCGCGTAGCTGACGAGCTTGCTCGCGTACAGCGCGTTCTCCACGGCCGCGACGAACGCCGCCTTGTCCGCCACGACCTTCGGCGTCGGGCCGCTGATGACCTTCGCCGCCTCGACCCGCTGGTCCTTCTGCGCCGACAGGCAGCGGGCGAAGACCGCCTCCGAGATCAGCGTCAGCGGGATGCCGTTGTCGGTCGCGGAATCGACCGTCCACTTGCCCGTCCCCTTCTGCCCGGCCTTGTCGAGGATGAAATCGACTAAGTGCTTGCCGGTGTCCGGGTCCTTGTACTTGAAGATGTCCGCGGTGATCTCGATCAGGAAGCTGTCGAGCTTCCCCTTGTTCCACTCGGCGAACACGTCGCCGAGTTCGTCGTTGGTCAGCCCGGCGACGCCCTTCAGGAGGTGGTACGCCTCGCAGATCAGCTGCATGTCGCCGTACTCGATGCCGTTGTGGACCATCTTGACGAAGTGCCCGGCCCCCTCCGGCCCGACCCAGTCGCAGCACGGG
>NZ_JCABYM010000015.1:0-21284 GCF_059499385.1 Limnoglobus sp.
TGCCGCGATCCGCAGCAGGCCCACGTCCTCGGGTGCTGGGTCGTCGATCTCGTGCTGGGCAAGCAGTAGGCGAACGGCACGGCGTCAGCGTGCCGGTGGTGCGCCTGGGTGTCTCACCGGCACGCTGACGCCGTGCCGTTCGCCGTGCCGCGGCCGTGGCATCGTCGATCTGGTACTCGGCAAGTCGTGAGGGTACAATCCGGCCGGAGGGCCAACGATGACGACCGCGCGTGCGTCCAACCGACCGTTCCGCTTCAGCCGCGAGCAGTACTACCGGCTCGGCGAACTCGACTTCTTCCAGGGGCGTCGCGTCGAACGGATCCACGGGGAGATCGTCGAAATGAGTCCGATGGGATGGAATCACTTCCTCGCCACTCAGTTGACGGCCGACGCCCTTCGCCTGATCTTCCACACGACCTCGTGGGTGAGTGTGCAAAGTCCGATCACGCTCGTCGATTCCGATCCCGAACCGGACGTGGCGGTGTACCCAGGGAAGCCGCGGGACTATACCTTCCACCCGTCGCAAGCCCTGCTCGTCGTGGAAGTAGCCGAGACTTCCCTGGCCTACGACACCACGACGAAGGCGGAACTGTACGCGACCGCGGGCCTCGCCGACTACTGGGTGCTGGATTTGGAGAACCGCCAGTTGCTCGTCTTCCGCGACCCCGCGCCGATCCCCGACGGTGGGAGCGCGTACCGCCAGCGGCTGACGTTCACCGCGAATGACACGGTTTCGCCGCTCGCGATGCCGACGGCCACGGTCCGCGTCTTGGAGCTGCTGCCATGACCGCCAAGCGAATGCCGTGGCAGCCGTTCCGGTTCACCCGCGAGCAGTACTACCAGCTCGGCCGGCTCGGGTACTTCGACGGCAAGCGGGTCGAGCGGATCCGCGGGGAGATCGTAGAAATGAGTCCCGTCGGATGGCCGCACGTAGTCGGCTCGAAGAAGACGGCCGACCTCCTCGCGGAGGTCTTCAAGGGCGTCGCGTGGATCAACCAGGGGAACCCGATTCCGACGGACGACTCCGACCCGCAGCCGGACGTGACGGTCGTGCCGGGCCGGTTCGAGGACTACACGGACCACCCGACGACGGCCCTGCTCATCGTGGAAGTGGCCGACGCCACGCTCGACCGCGACACCACGACGAAGGCCGAACTCTACGCCACCGCGGACGTGGCCGACTACTGGGTACTCGACCTCGCCAACCGGCAGTTGCACGTCTTCCGCGACCCCGCGCCGATCCCGGACGGCGGGAGGGCGTACCGCACGCGGGCGGCCTTCGGCCCCGAGGATTCCGTCGCCCCGCTGGCCGCGCCGACGGCGGCCGTCCGCGTCGCCGACCTGCTGCCGGGAATCGCTACAACACCGGCATGACACCGTTCACCGACCGGCTCGCCGAGGCCGTCCGCCGCAAGGGGCCGCTGTGCGTCGGCATCGACCCGCGGCTCGAATCCCTCCCCGCCGCCTTCCGCGACCTGCCGCCGGCCAAAGCCTACGAGGCGTTCGGCCTCCGCGTGCTGGACCTCGTCGCGCCGTTCGCCGGCGTCGTGAAGCCGCAGGCGGCGTTCTTCGAGCAACTCGGCCCGGACGGGTTCGCGGCGATGGTAGCGATTCTGAAGCGCGCGAAGGAGATGGGGTTCGTCACGATCCTCGACGCGAAGCGGGGCGACATCGCGAGCACGGCGACGGCCTACGCGGAGGCGGCGTTCGGCCCGCCGTGGGACGTCGACGCGCTGACCGTCAACCCGTACCTCGGCCGCGACGCCGTCGAGCCGTTCGTTACGACCGCGCGAAAAAGTGGCCGCGGCATTTTCGTCCTGGTTCGCACCAGCAACCCCGGCGCGGGGCTGTTCCAAGATTTAGTCTGCGACGGCCGGCCGCTCTACCGGCACGTCGCGGAGGCGGTCGTGAGTTGGGACGCCGGCCGCGGCGACGTGGGGGCGGTCGTCGGGGCGACGCACCCGGCCGAACTCCGCGAGCTGCGGGCGGCGATGCCGAACGTCTGGCTGCTCATCCCCGGCTACGGCGCGCAGGGCGGCACGGCCGCGGACGTGAAGGCGGGCTACCGGCCCGACGGCCTCGGCGCGGTCGTGAACAGCTCCCGCGGCGTGACGTTCCCGTTCCATCCGGACGACCGCGACTGGGAAGCCAAGATCGTGGCCGCGGCGAGGAAGGCGCAAGAAGAATTGAAACCGTGACGGCCGGTCGCGGGTTCGACACGCGGCTTGACACGCCGCGGCCGCACGGGTACGGCCGCTCCTCGATTGGGGGGCGGTCATGGGGGGAAGTCTGCGCGACCTGCAGGCCCTGCGGGGGGCCGCGTGCCTGCTCGTGGTCCTCGGCCACCTCGGCGGGCTGGAGCGCACGTCCGCGTGGGCCTATTCCGGCGTCCGGGCCGCCGAGCGGTTCGGGTACGCCGGCGTGGACATCTTCTTCGTCCTGTCCGGGTTCATCATCTTCCACGCCCACCGCACGAAGCTCGGCCGCCCGGCGGAGTTGCGGCCCTACCTGGTCAAGCGGGCCTGGCGAATCTACCCGACCTACGCCGTCTGCTTCGTCGCCGTCGCCGGGCTATTCCACTGGGTCTTCGACCGCTGCTACTTCCCCGGCTACTTCCGTGAGGCGCTCTGGCATCTGCTCCTCGTGCCGCGGCCGGCGGCGAACTTCGTCATCCCGCAGGCGTGGACGCTGAGCTACGAGGTGATGTTCTACGCGCTGTTCGGCGTCTTCTTCGTCGTGCCGCGGCGGGCCGGGGCGGTGCTGTTCGCCGGGTGGTTCGCGGCGACGGCCGTGTGTTCGTTCGCCGTGCGGCCGGTCGGCCTGTGGTGGATGCCGCTGTCGCCGTACACGCTCGAATTCTTGTGCGGCTGCGCCAGCGCCTTCGCCCTGAACCGATACGGCCCCCGAGGGGCGACCGCGATTCTCGGCGTGGGCGCGGCGGCGTTCGCGGTCGTGGCCGGGCTGAACGTCGGCGGCGTGCTGGACACCGCGGCCGGTCCCGCGTGGCAGCGGGCGTTGGCGTTCGGCGTCCCGGCGGTGCTGCTCGTCCACGGGCTGGCTGCCCGCGAGACGGCCGGCCGCACGACGCTCCCGGCGTGGCTGCGGCCGGTCGGCGATGCGTCGTACTCGATCTATCTGATCCACATCGCCGTGCTGTGGGGCTTCCAGTTCGCCGGGGCGTATGCCGTGACGTTGACCCTCGCCGAGCAGGCGGCGCAGACGGCGGCCCAGTTCGCTGCGGCCGTCGGCGTCGGGTGGCTGGTTCACGTCGCCGTCGAGCGGCCGCTGCTGACGTGGCGGCGGAAGCCGCGGCTGAAGCTGGTCGAAGCGGAACCGACGATGGAAGTCCGCCGGGCGGCGTAACCGTGGGGTAAGTTTGTACCTTGCCCGTCTGCCTCCGGGCAAGGTACAAACTTACCCCACGGAAGGCGGCCAGCTACTTCCGTTGCCCCTTGCCGAACAGCGTCTTCGCCCACTTCGCCTGGGCCTTCGACAGCGGCGGGACCGGCGGCCGGCGGTAGTCGATGGTCAGGTCGTAGCCGGCCCGGTCGTAGGCCGTCGCGAGGACGCTCTGCAAGTCGAGCGGCGCGTCGGCGTCCGGCGACCGGAGCGGGACGCCGACCGTCGGCAGCGGCTGTTCGAGGGGAATCAGCCAGACCTTTCCGCGCGGCCGCTCCTCGGCCTTCGAGGCGTGGACGTAGTAATCGTGCGGCCGGAGGCGGTTGAGGACGAGCGGGTCCAGCGACGTGTCGCCGCGGAGCAGGTCGATTTCGACCCAGTGGGCCGGCGAGTTCATGATTTCGAGCCGCTTCGCGACGAAACTCCGCCGCCCGGCCGAGCCGACGACCTTGTTGCTGGGGCTGACGACCTCGATCACGGTCACGACCTGCCGGCTCGCAACTTCGACGATCTCGACGCGGGCTTCCCGGAATTCACCGTCGAGCATCGTGATGGTTTCGATGGGGGCGGTAATTGTTGCTGTCGTGCTGGTGGACTTGACCCCGCGCCGGCCGGTGTGCTCGACCCGAACGTCCGGGATGAACAACGTCACGGCCGGGTCGTCGGGTTCGGGGAAATACGTGCGTTCTTCCACCCGCGCGACGTACCGTGGCCGAATCAGAGCACTGAGGTGTTCGCGGATGCACGAAATCAGTTCGTGATGGACGTCCGGCCAGTGGGCCGGGTCTTCGAGGTACGGGTCCATTCCGGGGAACGGGGACGGCATGAGCGGCTCCGAGGTTGACGACCGGCCGGGAGTTGTCGAGATTCTACCGACGGCCGCGTGCGAACAGAAGTCGAGAGGGGCCGCATGTCCACGGAGCAGGCGCTGCTGAACGCGATCCGGGCCGAGCCGCACGACGACGTACCGCGGCTGGTGTACGCCGACTGGCTGGAGGAACGGGGGGACGACAAGCACCGGTTCGTCCGCGGACACGTCGAGTTGCGCCGCGTCGTGCCGGACGACCCGCGAAGGGCGACGGCGGAAGCCGAACTCAGCCTGCTGAGGAAAGACCTTTCTGCCGATTGGCTTCGCGTTGTCGAACCGGAACGATCCCACTTGTTCGGCCCTCCCGGCCCGGACGTGCGGGTTCCGTGTGACTGTTTTGAACCCATCTACGACCCGGCCCGGAAGTGGCACAAACTGTCGCTTCACCACGAAGCCCAGGACACCGAATGCGATGCCTGGAAGCGGCTGTGTGATCTGGTCGATCAGGCTGAGAAGGACGGGCGGGAGCGGTTCGCCCCCCTGACCGACATGCCGTTCGATCAGCGGCGGTTTATCGTCACGTTGCCACCGACCGTCCGTCGGTTAAAGGCCGTGAAGGTTCTGAACCTGTACGGCAGCTCGCTCGTTCGCATTCCGGCCGAGATCGGCGAAATGGACGGCCTGGAAGAATTCGACCCGTACACTTCGTACCGACTTCACTGGTATCCGCACGAGATCACACACTGTCAGAATCTGAAGCGCAGTCGGATGAGCACGCGGGCACTTTACGGGAACCGAAAGTACCACCCGCCGTTCGCGGAACTGCCCCCGGTCGAGCAACCGGCCGCGTTCGCGCTGACGTGCTTGACCCGGCCGGCGGTGCGGCCGTGTAGCGTCTGTCGTCGGCCGTTTGAAAACCGACAAGAACACCGCGTTTGGATCACCTTGCGGGTGGCGACCGACGACATGCCCCTGCTTGTGAACGCTTGTTCCCGCGAGTGCGTCCGCGGGTTGCCTTCACCGAAGCAGGGCTTCTGCCAATACCCGCATCGCGGCGGGGTCGGAACACCGCGACGCTACAGGACGTAGTTCGCAGGGTGGTGCCGAGTCTTCGAGGCCCACCCTGCGAGAGCTAGAACCCGCCCTTCGCCTCGCCCTTGACGGCGGCCTTCACGGCGCTGGCGATGTAGTCGCGGTTCAGCCCGCTGATGAACTCCGTGCTGATCTCCTTCGGGCACGCCGCCTCGCACTCGCCGATGAACGTGCAGTGCCCGAACCCCTCCCGGTCGTGCGTCGCCACCATCCGCTTCACCCGCTCGCTCTGCTCCGCCCGGCCCTGCGGCATCGCCCCCAGGTGGCCGGCCTTCGCCGCCACGAACAGCATCGCCGACGCGTTCGGGCAGGCCGCCGCGCACGCCCCGCACCCGATGCACTGGGCCGCGTCCATCGCCTTGTCCGCGTCCGCCTTCGGGATCGGCAGGCTGTTCCCGTCCGGCGCGCCGCCGGTGTTAACGTTCACGTACCCGCCGCTCTGCACGATCCGGTCGAACGCGGAGCGGTCCACGACCAGGTCGCGGACGACCGGGAACGCCTTCGCCCGCCACGGCTCGACGTAGATGTGGTCGCCGTCGCGGAAGCTCCGCATGTGCAGCTGGCACGTCGTCGCCCCGCGCTCCGGGCCGTGGGCGAGGCCGTTGACCATCATCGCGCACGACCCGCAGATGCCTTCGCGGCAGTCGTGGTCGAACGCGACCGGCTCGATCCCGTCCTTGAGCAGGCGTTCGTTCAAGATGTCGATCATCTCGAGGAACGACGTGTCCGGGGCGACGCCGTCCACGAAGTAGGTGACCATCTGCCCGCGGGCGTTCGGGCCGGGTTGCCGCCAGATGTGCAGGGTGAATTTCATGGGTGCTATCGGGTATGGGGTATGGTGAAATCGCTTTGCCGGGCGTAACTGGTTGGTGTTTTCGACGCCGCCGGCGTCGTTCCCGCAGCCCAGGGTTGAGCGAGGCTTTGCGAGCGACACCCTGGGTACGCGTCGGTCGCCGGGAATCAATCGACACCGAAGGTGTCGTTCACGCCGGTTCAATCCCAGACGTATCGCTCGTCCCACGTCATGCCGTACTTCCGGAGCCACTCGAGGTACTCGTCCTGGAACGTTTGCTTCGTGTGATGCTCCGGCTGATTCCGGACGTACTCGCGGACGATCTCGATGCTCGTCGAACTCACGGAAAAGGCTCCGTAGCCGGCTTGCCAATGGAACTCGGGATTGCCGGGGTGATGTTGGTGAATCCAGGCGGAGGATTGCTTCTTTACCGCGGCCATCACATCCGCGATCGAATGCGTTCTCGACATCCGAAACAGCATGTGCACATGGTCCGCAACTCCTCCGACGATCAGGGACTGACAGTTCGTGTTGTTCGCGATGCCGCCGAGGACCTGGAACAGTTCTTCGCGCCACGGGTCGAGGATCGTCGGCTCTCGATGTTTGGTCGAGAAGATCGTGTGGAGGTAGACGGCTCCGAAGGATTGAGGCATTGTCGGATCAACTCTGAACGACCCCTTTGGGGTCGTGAACCGTGTGTGGGACGTTGTGTCCCAGGGTGTCGCTCGCAAAGCCTCGCTCAACCCTGGGCTGCGGGAACGACGCCGGCGGCGTCGAAAACCACCCGGCCGCCTCAATCCGCCGGATCACGTAGCCGTTCACGGGCCGCTTTCAACAGTTCGCCGTAACGTGGATCGAACAGCTCACGCAACTGCTTCTGAAGCAAACTCTCCAGATTCCACAACGCCCGTTGTTCCGCTTGGTCCACGAACGTCAACGCATCCTCTTCGTCTGTCCGGGTCAGATACTCGAAGAGGACGAGTGCTTCGTCGCGGGTGAGTTCCAACCGAACCGGGTCGCTCACTTGTAGCTCCGCACGCTCGGATGCACCGCGTCCCACGTCAACGGCTCGACGTTGCGGGCCGGGGCGGCGTCCGGGCCGCCGTAGCTCCACGCCGCGACGTGGCTGAACTTCTCGTCGTCCCGCTTCGCCTCGCCGTCCGGGTACTGGTGCTCCTCCCGGAAGTGGCCGCCGCACGACTCCTCTCGTTCGAGCGCGTCCTTCGCCAAGAGTTGGCCGAACTCCAGGAAGTCCCAGACGCGGTTCGCCCGCTCCAGGGCCACGTTCAGCTCGCTGCCGGACCCGGTCACGGTCAGGTTGTGCAGGTACTCCAGTTGCAACTGCCGCAGCTGCTGGATCGCCGCCTCGCAGCTCTTCTTCGTGCGGGCCATGCCCACGTTGTCCCACAGAATCTTGCCGGACTCGCGGTGGTACTCGCCGGCCGTCTTCTTCCCCTTCGCCGCGAGCAGCTTGTTGAGGCGGTCCGTCACCTCCGCCTCCGTCCGCTTGAACTCCGGGTGGTCCGTCGGCAGCGTGCCCGGTTTCTCGCCGGCCAGCCAGTGGGTGAGCGTGTACGGCAGCACGAAGTAGCCGTCCGCGAGGCCCTGCATGAGCGCCGACGCGCCGAGCCGGTTCGCCCCGTGGTCGGAGAAGTTCGCCTCGCCGATGACGAACAGGCCGGGCACGTTGGACATCAGCTCGTAGTTCACCCACAGGCCGCCCATCGTGTAGTGCAAGGCCGGGTAAATCCGCATCGGCCGCTCGTACCCGTTCTCGCCGGTGATCCGCTGGTACATGTCGAACAGGTTGCCGTACCGCTCGGCGATCTTCGCCTTGCCGAGCCGGGAGATGGCGGTGCCGAAGTCGAGGTAGACGCCGCGGCCGCCGGGGCCGACGCCGCGGCCGTCGTCGCACGCCTCCTTCGCCGCCCGGCTGGAGATGTCCCGCGGCGCGAGGTTGCCGAAGCTCGGGTACTTGCGTTCGAGGTAGTAGTCGCGGTCGGCCTCCGGGATGTCGGTCGGGTGCTTGCCGATGTCGGATGCCTTCTTCGGGACCCAGACGCGGCCGTCGTTGCGGAGGCTCTCGCTCATGAGCGTCAGCTTCGACTGGTGGTCGCCGCTGACCGGGATGCACGTCGGGTGGATTTGCGTGTAGCACGGGTTGGCGAACGCCGCCCCCCGCTTGTACGCCCGCCACGTCGCCGTGACGTTGCACCCGATGGCGTTCGTGCTCAGGTAGAAGGCGTTCGAGTACCCGCCGGTGGCGAGGACCACGGCGTCCGCGGCGTAGGACTTCACCTCGCCACTGATGAGGTTCCGCACGACGATCCCCTTCGCCCGGCCGTCCGCGACGACGAGGTCGAGCATCTCCGTGCGGGGGAACATCGTCACGTTGCCGTAGGCGATCTGCCGGGCGAGCGCCTGGTACGCGCCGAGGAGCAGCTGCTGGCCGGTCTGCCCGCGGCAGTAGAACGTCCGCTGGAGTTGCGCCCCGCCGAAGCTGCGGGTGTCGAGCAGGCCGCCGTACTCGCGGGCGAACGGCACGCCCTGGGCCACGCACTGGTCGATGATGTTGACGGACACTTCCGCGAGGCGATGCACGTTCGCCTCGCGGGCGCGGAAGTCGCCGCCCTTGATCGTGTCGTAGAACAGCCGCCAGACGCTGTCGCCGTCGTTGCGGTAATTCTTGGCCGCGTTGATCCCGCCCTGGGCGGCGATGCTGTGCGCCCGCCGCGGGCTGTCGTGGAAGCAGAACGTCTGGACGTGGTAGCCGAGTTCCGCCAGCGACGCCGACGCGCTCGCCCCGGCGAGGCCGGTCCCGACGACGATGACGGTGTACTTCCGCTTGTTCGCCGGGTTGATGAGCCGCTGCGTCTTCTTGAAGTTCGACCACTTCTCCGGGACCGACCCCGACGGCACTTTGGAATCGAGTTGAATCATGGTTCGCTCTTCAAAAATTGGCCACAGATCGGCACGGATGAAAACAGATCGGAACAAAGCCATTTCTCGGATTTGATCCGTGGGTTCTGCGTTCATCCGCGGCCGATGAATTATTTTACCCACCCGCCCCACACGGCTACGACGATGGCGCAGTTCCCGACCAGGATCGTCCCCGCGACCAGGTAGCCGAGCAGCCGGGCGACCTTGACGAACCGGCGGTTCACCAGGCCGAGCGTCTGGAACGCACTCTGAATACCGTGACTCAGGTGGACGAATAACACCACCTGGCAGACGAGGTAGATGGCAGATATCCACGGCGTCGTGAACCCGCTGACGACCATCGCGTAGACGTTGTGGACGACCTTGCCGTCCGGCATCGGGTACGTCAGGTCGAGGTAGTTCGTCGCCCCTTTGCCGTCCGGCGACCGCACGTCGTGGACGACGCCGAACGTGTAGTGGCCGAGGTGGAAGATCACGAACAGCCCGATCACGAGACCGGTCTGGAGCATCGTCCTCGACTGCGGCGTGGCCTGGGCGGACGCGGCGTAGGCGTACCCGACCGGCCGGGCGGCTGCGGCGCGGCCCTTCAGCCACACGGCAACGAGGACGTGCAGCAGGAACCCGCCGAGCAGCCCGGCCCGCGCGACCCAGATGAGGACGCCGAGGTCGTGCTTCAGGAAGTAGGCGTACTTGTTGATGCTCTCCGGGCCGGCGAACATCTTCAGGTTGCCGACCATGTGGAAGAAGACGAACACGACGAGCGACCCGCCGGTGATCGCGACGAGAATTTTCTGCCCGACGGTGGACCCGAGGTAGTCCATGACCCACGCGACGGGGTTGCCGGTCGGGGAGTTCAGTCGCGGGCCTTTGGGGTTGATCGCGGAGGTGGCACTCATATCGCGGGACGGGCCGTGAGTGGTGGGAATGCGTGTTTGCTGTCATCTTAGCCGCGCGGGGCGGGAAAGCCCACCCGCCGAAATTGGAGCGTGCTCGGATTCTGGCATGTCGGACGGATTGACCGGACCAATGCAAAAGTCGAAATGAAAAATGCAAAACGAAAACCCGGCTTCGTTTTGCATTTTTCATTTCGACTTTTGCATTGGTCCGGGTCATGACGGACGTAACTCAGAACGTCAGCTTCATCCCCTTGAGCCGGGTCGTCGTCTCGGCCATGAGCGCGTCCTCCTCGGCCTCGTCCTTCGCGAGGTACGTCACGCTGAACCGCAGGTACGCCCCGGCGTCGTCCCACGGCACGCAGCACACACTTTGCTCGTGGATCAGGTACTGGCTCGCCTCCTCCGCGCTCGCGAACGTGCGGCCGCCCGCCGCCTTCGGCGCGGCCGTGTACAGGAAGTACGTGCCGCCCGGCATCTCGCACTGGAACCCGACGGCCTTCAGCGCCGCGACCAGCTTCCGCAGCCGCCGCTCGTACTTCGCCTTCACCGCGACCGGGATGGCCGGGTTCCGCAGCGCCGCCGCGGCCGCGTGCTGGATCGCCATGAACTGGCCGCTGTCACTGTTGTCCTTCACGTCCGCGTAGGCTTGGACGACCTTCGGGTGGCCGCACACGAACCCGAGCCGCCAGCCGATCATGTTGAACCCCTTCGACATGGAATGAACTTCGACGCCGACCTCCTTCGCTCCCTCTACCTGCAGGAAGCTCAGCGGCTCGCCCTGGTAGCTGAGGCAGATGTGCGCGGCGTCCTGCACGACGACGACCTGGTTCGTGTGCGCGAAGTCGATCACCCGCTTGTAGAAGTCCCTCGTCGCGACCGCCCCGGTCGGGCTGTTCGGGTAGTTGATGACGAGCAGCTTCGCCCGCTTCCGCACGTCCGCCGGGACGCCGGCCAGGTCCGGGAAGAAGCCGTTCTCCTTCTTCAACGGCAGCCGGTGGACTTCGCCGCCGAGGTAGCGCGTCCACGTCCCGGCGACCGGGTAGCCGGGGACGGTCATGAGCGTGACGTCGCCGGGGTTGATGAAGCACGCCGGGAGCATGGCGTAGGCCGGCTTCGACCCGATGCAGTGACAGACCTCGGTAACGGGGTCGAGGGTGACGCCGAACTGCCGCTTCATGAACTCGGCGGCCGCGTCCTTGTAGTTCTGGATGCCGTTGTCCGCGTACCCGCGGTTCTCGACCTTGTCCGCCTCCGCCTTCAGCGACGCACGTACCGATTCGTCGGCCATGTCATCGTTCTCGCCGATGCCGAAGTCGAGGAGCTTGCGGTCCGGGTGGTCGGCGAGGGCCTTCCGCTTGGCCCGCTTGATCTTCTCGAACTTGTAGATTTCGTTCGACTTGCCGTAGTTCGCCCCGCCGATGCGGTCGGCGAACAGCGATTGGAACCAGGGGTCGGCGGCCATTGCGGAGCAACCTGTGGAGGAGGGAATCGACGTGCGATTGTTCTAGGAGGCGTTTTGCGAGTTGTCTTTCAGCCGCTCGACGTGGAACACCACGACCCCGCCGCCGGACGGCAGCGTGAACCCCACGACGAGCGGGTAGTGGAACCAAATGCGGCCGTTCGGCCCGCGCGACTCGCCGAGCGACTCGGCTTCGTCCGCGAGCCGGAGGTTAATCGCGTGGGCCGTCTCGAAGATGAACTCGCGGCGATCCGGCGTCGGCTCGGCCGTGTAGATGGCCGCGAGGCGATCGAGTGCGGTACTACGCCACTTCACGACCATTGAGGCCGTCCTCCAACTTGCGGAGATGGTCCATCACCTCTTCGGCCGTGTAGCTGCGGCCTTCCCGCAACCGGCGCTCGATCTCTTCGTCGGACGGCCAATCGACGTTGGCGTAGGGGTCGAACTTCGGCGTCTTCTTCAACACGCCGATCAGCTCGCCCGCCTCGTCGCGAATCTCGACCTCACCGGTCGCCGCGAACAACTTGTCCCGCATGGCGCGATCGACAATCACGGTGCTCATCGGTTCGTCTCCTGGACCCGTGGGAATTGTACCACGCCGGCGGCGTCACGGCTTCGTCAGGAACGCCTCCAGCTTCGCCCAGTCCCAGACGCCGAACCGGGTGTCGGCCTGAGCGACGAGCAGCCGCGACCCGTCCGGCGTGAACTCGCAGCTCACGGCCCCGCCGGGCGGCGCGAACCGGAACACGACCTCCCCGGACCGCGTGTCCCAGGCGCACACCGACGACGGGCCGTGGGCGGCGTGGGTCACGCCGACCAGCCGGCGGCCGTCCGGCGAGAACGCCGCGTCCTGGGCGTACCACTCCCCGCCCCGGCCGGTGGGGAACGTCGCCACCTTCGTCGGCTTCGGGCCGAGGTCCCACAGCACGTACCCGGCGTCCCACGTGAGCAGCTGCCGGCCGCCCGGCCCAAACCGCATCGGGATCGCATACGGCGGCGGCGAAGACCCGCACCGCGGCTCCAACCGCGGCAAATGATTGTCCACCTCGACGGCCTTCGCCTCGTCCCACCCGTTCCACACGACCAGCTTCGGGCCGGACATCGCCAGTTGCTTCGACCCGCCGTCCGCCGCCCGGAACCCGTGGGGGAGGACCCAGTCCGTCAGTTCCGTCACGTCCCAGTCGCGGTACCGGATCGCGACGAGCCGCCCGACCCTGTCCCCCTGGAAGACGGCCAGCAGCGTGTCGTCGTCCAGGAAGTCCAACGGCTTGAGGTAGCCGTGCGGCCCGCCGTCCGGCTGCCGGGCGAGTTCCTGTCGCGTGTCGGCGTCCAGAATGACGACGCGGCTCGTCGCGGAGGTGAAAGTCGCCAGCCGGCGGCCACTCGGAGAGAACGGAATTGTCCGTGGGATGTAGGCGTCAAAAACATGGGCGGTCGGCGGCGAAGAACTCAACACCGCCCGCCCGGTGAAGTCCCACGTCTGGTTCCCGGCCGCCGCGCTCGCCAGGAACCGGCGGCCATCGGTGGAGAACCGAACGCGGGTGATGGGGGCGACCGGGTGCGCGTCAGCGTCCGGGTGAACAGACCGCCCGGTCGTGGCGTCGAACAACCGGACCGCGTGCCCGTTCGCCGCGGCCACCACCGCCCCGTTCCGGGCGACGGCGATCGGGTGGACGATCCGCTCCGGAACCTGTTGTTCGGACACCGGGAACGCGACCGGCCCGACCGCGAGCGTCTTGGGGTCCAGCACCTTCAGTGGCCCGCGGTCGGTCGAGGTCGCGAACAGGCTCGTCCCGGCGGTCTGTCGGGGCCACGGCCGTTCGTACCCCGCCAGCGGTTGGCGGGCCGTCTCCTCCCCGGTGTCCGGGTCGAGGTTCAACAGCACGTCGTAGTTGCCGACGCAGACCGCGTCCGGCCGCGTCCAGACGAGCGTACTGATCCCGCGGGGCACGTCCGCCACGGGGAACGTCCGTGGGTCCGCCGGGCCGTCGATCGCCAGGATGCGGACCGCCCGGTGTTTTTCGACGACGGCGACCCGCCGCCCGTCCGGGGAGACGGCGAACGGCACGTCCCCGGTGACCGCGACTTCCCGGACCTGTTGCCCGGTTTCGATGTCCCAGACCACGAGCCGGCCGCTGTAGTTGATGCCGACGGCGTGCTTCCCGTCCGGCGAGAGGCGGAACTTCGGCGACGTGTACTCGCCGCGGTCGCGGCATCCCCAGCGGGTGACGGCGGTGGTCTTCAGATGGACGGTCGCCATCTCGAAGTGGTCGTCCTGCGGCTGAGGCGGGTTCGTCCGCTCGTGTCGGACCACGACGAGCCGGTCGGCGGTCGCGAAGTCGATGAGCCGGAAATCGACCGTCTTCGGGATGTCGCACGTGATCTCGCCAAGGAGCTTCGCCGTCGCCACGTCCCAAATCCGCACGACCGGGTCGTTCACGGCCGTCGTCGCCAGCACCTTGCCGTCCGGCGAGAGCGCCACGGACAGGACCGGCGAGCTATGTCGAAGCCGCGTCTCGCCGAACACGTCGGTTCGGCAGTCCAACAACGTCGTCGGCGGGGCGGCCGGGTCCGGCGCGTCGGGCACGGCGGCGTCCCGGTGGCAGCCGAATCCGGTGAGGGCAGCGATGAACAGGGCCGTCGTTCGCATCGGGTGAACCTCCGTTGGCCTACATTAGAAACGTCGCAGGCGGCCCGGTGTGAGGAAATTGATTCCAGACGGCGGGCAAATGATTCCGGACGCGGCTTCGGGCCGTATCTGACGAACTCAAATCAACTTCCGTCGTTCTCAAAAATGATTCCGGTGTTTTGAAATGATTCCGGCCGGGGGTGGGAGTGTATTCCGTGGAATCATTTTCTTTTCGGCCGACGGGCGGTTCCAGCACTAGGATTCCGAGGTCCGTTCGGGTGAGGTCGTTCGCGTGAGTGTCGCCTTGGAAGAGCCGAAAAGTCCGGCCGTGCCGCCGCCGGGACCGCCGGAGCCGCCGCTGACGGTCGTCGAACCCCGCGGCGGGTTCGCGCTCGGCGACCTCGGCGAACTGTGGCGGTACCGCGAACTCGCGTACTACCTCATCCTCCGCGAGATGAAGCTGCGGTACAAGCAGACCATCCTCGGCGTCGGGTGGTCGCTGTTCCAGCCGGTCGCGACGGTCCTCGTGTTCGTCGTGTTCATCGGGTGGATGGGGAAGACGGCGGAAGGCATTCCGAACTACGTCCTGCACGTGCTGCTCGGCGTGCTGCCGTGGACGTACTTCGCGTCGGCGATCAACAACGCCGGGAACAGCCTCGTCGCGAACGAGCGGCTCGTCACGAAGGTCTACTTCCCGCGATTACTCCTGCCGCTGTCGAACGTCGGCAGCGCGACGATCGACTTCGGCGTGGCGCTCGTCCTCGTCGCCGTCGTGATGGCGTACACCGGCGTCGCCCCGGCGTGGACCGTCATCTTCGCGCCGTTGGTGATCGTGCTGCTCGCGATGCTGGCCGTCGGCCTCGGCGTGCTGCTGGCGGCGCTGATCGTGGCGCAGCGGGATTTCCGCTACCTGCTCAGCTTCGGCGTGCAGCTCTGGATGTTCGCGACGCCGTGCATCTATCTCGGCCGCCACGCCGTCGGCCCGCGGGCGGAACAGCTCTTGGCGTTGAACCCGATGTACGGCATCATCCTGACGTTCCGCACGCTCGTCCTCGGCGAGCCGATGGACGGGCACGTCTGGTTCGCGATCGGCATGTCGGCGCTGATCGCGGTCACCGTGCTGCTGGCCGGGCTGGTCTACTTTCGCCGGGTCGAGCGGACGTTCGCGGATACGATTTAAGGAACCCATCGAGAGGACCTCCGAATGCTAGGCGCGACGATGCCGGCCGGCCCGTTCTTGAAGCGGATGGCCGAGGAACTGCTACGACTCGACCCGGCCGAGGTAACGAGGCTCGCCGACCTGATGTACGACTGCTACCGCCGCGGGCGGATGATCTTCGTCATCGGCAACGGCGGCAGCGGGTCGAACGCGTCGCACTTCTGCGAGGACATCGGCAAGGGGACGCTCCGCAAGCAGGACTTCGACGACGACGCGAAGAAGCGGTTCAAGATTCTGAGCCTGACGGACAACACGCCGTACATCCTGGCGTGGGGCAACGACGAGGGGTTCGACCGCGTCTTCCTGGAGCAGTTGAAGAACCTCGCCGGGGAAGGGGACTTGTTGATCGCGATCAGCGGTAGCGGGAACAGCCCGAACGTGCTGCGGGCCGTCGAGTGGGCGAACCGGCACGGGCTAACGACGTTCGGCTGCACCGGGTTCGACGGCGGCAAGTTGCGGGGGCTCGCCAAGCACGGCCTGCACGTCGATCTCAAGGACATGGGCATCGTCGAGACGCTGCACCTGGCCGCCTTCCACTGGGTCGTGGACGATTTGTACCGCCGGTTGAGCGAGGGGTGAAAACCCAGACTTCCGAAGTCCGGCTTCGACTTCGGAAGTCGAACGTCGCGGCGGCCTTCGCGGTGCCGGCCAACGCCTCGTTACCCATCGACTTCCGAAGTCGAAGCCGGACTTCGGAAGTCTGAGTCCGACGAACCGAACACGAATCATGCACCCCGCCCTCCGCGTCGAGAACGTCTCCAAGCGGTACGCCGTCGGCGTCACGCTGAACATGATGGTCGGCGACCTGCCGAACCTCACCGAGACCGCCCGCCGGTTCGCCAAGAGCACGTTCCGCAAGGTCCGCTCGCTGCTGCAACCCGGTTCGGTGGACGAGGCGAACAGCTTCTGGGCCGTCAAGGACGTGTCGTTCGACGTGAACCCCGGCGAGGCCGTCGCCCTCATCGGCCGCAACGGCGCGGGCAAGTCCACGCTCCTCAAACTCCTGTCGCGGATCACGGAGCCGACGAAGGGCCGCATCGAAATCCGCGGCCGGATGGGCAGCCTGCTGGAGGTCGGGACCGGGTTCCACCCGGAGCTGACCGGCCGCGAGAACGTCTACATGAACGGCAGCATCCTCGGCATGACCCGCCGGGAGATCAACGCGAAGTTCGACCAGATCGTGGAGTTCTCGGAGATCGGCAAGTTCCTGGACACGCCGGTGAAGCGGTACTCGTCCGGCATGTACGTCCGGCTCGCGTTCGCCGTCGCGGCGCACCTGGAGCCGGAAATCCTGATCGTCGATGAGGTTCTCGCCGTCGGCGACGCGAACTTCCAGAAGCGGTGCATCGACCGCATGGTCGAGCTGTCGCGGTCCGGCAAGACGATCCTGTTCGTCACGCACAACATGCAGCAGATCCCCCGCCTCTGCCAGCGGGCGGTGATGCTGGAGCGCGGCGAACTCGTCGAGTCCGGCCCGGCCGGGGAAGTCACCCAGCGATACCTCGACCGCTTGCTCCAGGACGCCCGGACCGGCGACCTACGGGACAAGGTCCGCAGCGGCGACGGCCGGGCGCGGTTCGTTCGGGCCGGCCTCGTGGACGCCGACGGCCGCCCGGTAACGGTCCACACCTGCGGCGACGATCTGATCCTGCACATGGACGTGGAGTCGTCCGCCGACCTGCCGGACGCGAACCTGTTCGCGGCCGTGCAGACCATCCACGGCACGCGGCTGATGACCGGCTGGACCGACGAGTCGCACGTGCCGATCCACCTCACGAAGGGCCGCCAGGGGTTCGAGTGCCGGTTCAAGAACGCGGCCATCCGGCCCGGCAACCCGATCATGGTGTCGCTGCGGATCGCCCTGGAAAATCAGATGGTCGTGGACTTCGTGGAGAACGCGCTGGTGTATGACGTGGTCGGCGACGACCGGTCCCGCCACCTGTACACGAACACGGAGCTGGGCGTCATCGCGTGCGACACGGAATGGAAGAGCGTGAAGCCCGCGGGCTGAAAAGAATGGCCCGCAGATGACGCGGACTTCGACGCAGATGAAAACCGGATAAGAAAGAAATCATCTCTTGGTATTTATCCTCTTTATCTGCGTCGAAGTCCGCGTCATCTGCGGGCCATTCTTTGAACCATGCACGTCACCGTCGCCATTTGCACCTGGAACCGCGCCCGGCTGCTCGACCGCACGCTCGCGGAACTCCGCCGACAGCGCGTCCCGGCGGGGGTGACGTGGGAACTCGTCCTCGTCGATAACAACTGCACCGACGACACCGCCGCCGTCGCCGAGCGGCATTTGCAACACCTGCCGATCCGTCACGTCGTGGAGACTAAGCAGGGGCACTCGCACGCCCGCAACCGGGCCGTGGACGAGGCCCGCGGCGACCTCGTCCTCTGGACGGACGACGACGTGAACGCCTCCGACAACTGGATCGCCGAGTACGTCCGCGTCGCGCGAGAGTTCCCCGATGCCGGGTACTTCGGCGGCCGGATTACGCCGTGGTTCGCCGACGAGATTCCGGCGGCCACCCGCCGCATGATCGAGGACAACCTCCGGCTGCTCGCGCCGGTTTACTCCCTGAAAGACTACGGCGTCGAGGTCCGCCCGTTCGCGGCCGGCGAAGGGCCGTTCGGCGCGAACATGGGGTTCCGCACGGACCTGCTGCGGCGGTTCCGGTTCGACCCGAAGTTCGGCCGGGTGAAGACGGGGCTGATCGGCGCGGACGAGGTGTCGGTCATCCGCGCGATCCAAAACGCGGGCGTGCCGGGTGTGTGGATCGGCTCGACGGAAATACAACATTACATTCCGCCGGACCGCACGACGGCCGCGCACTTCTGGCGGTACTTCGAGGCGCTCGGCCGGACGCAGGTGCGGCTGGAGGGCACGACGCCGACGGCGACGCTGTTCGGCCGCCCGCGGTGGGCCGTCCTCGGCGGCTGGAAGGCGCGGCTGAGGGCGTGGGCCGCCCGCCAGGCCGGCCGCCCGGAGTGGCTGGGGCATTATCTAACGGCGGCGAAGCTGGCCGGCTACGCGGACGAAGCCCGTACCCCTTGAACCCGTCCGATGGCGTTCGTGACCGTCGCAATCTGCACCTGGAACCGGGCCGCGATGCTCGACCGGGTGCTCGCGCACCTGCGGACGCTCCGCGTCCCGCCGGGGGCGGACTGGGAAGTCCTCGTCGTCAACAACAACAGCACCGACGACACGGACGCGGTGATCGCCCGGCACGTCGGGCAGCTGCCGATCCGCCGGGCGTTCGAGCCGCAACCGGGCATCTCACTGGCCCGCAACCGGGCCGTCGCCGAGGCCCGCGGGGACGTGATCGCGTGGACCGACGACGACGCCTTCCCGGACCCCGACTGGATCGTCGAGACGCTGGAAGCGTTCGCCCGGTTCGACGCGGCGCTCGTGTTCGGCAAGGTCGAGCCGTGGTGGGAGACGGGGAAGCCGCCGGCGTGGTACGCGGACAAGTTCCGCGGCATGTTCGCGCTCATCGACCTCGGCGGCGACCCGCGAGTCGTGACCGAGCCGCACGTCGTCGGGTTCAACGTGAACATGGCGTTCCGCAAGGAGCTGCTCGCGAAGATCGGCCCCTACCGCGTGGACATCGGCAGCGGCCGGATGGCCGGCGGCGAGGACATCGACCTGTTCCAGCGGGCGCACCGGCACGGCGTCCGGATCGCGTACCAGCCGGCCGCGGTCGTGCGGCACTACATCCCGGCGACCCGGTGTACGAAGGCGTTCTACCGCAGCTACACGTGGGGCGGCAGCCCGAACCACCTGAAGCTGCTCCGCGACCAGAACCGCCACGTCCCGCAGTTGTTCGGCCTGCCGCGGTACTTCCTGCGGCAACAGTTGCCGCACCTGGGCGGGTATTTCAAGGCCCTGGCCCGCGCAGACTTCAGCGACGCGTTCTATTGTGAATTGAAGCTGCTCCGGCTGGCGGGCCTGTACTGGTCGATGTTCACCCGCCGCGACCCCAAGAAGATCGGCTACCGCGCCGGCGAGTGATGACCGACACGCTGCCATCGCCGATCCCCGCCCTGCCGCCGCGCGGCCCGGCCCGCAACGACAAGCTCTGGGTCGTCCTCGTCAACTTCAACGGCCTCGACGACACGCGGAAGTGCCTGCGGTCGCTCGAAGAGATTCCGGACGCCTTGTCCGTCGTCGTCGTCGATAACGCCTCGAAGGAGAACGCCGTCCCGGTCCTGCAGTTGGAGTTCCCCTGGGCCGACGTGGTGCGGAGTGAGGTGAACGGCGGGTGGGCCGGCGGGAACAACCTCGGCGTCAAGCACGCCCTCGCTCGCGGGGCCGAGTGGGTGATCCTGCTGAACAACGACACGACCGTGCCGCCGCGGTTCGTGAGCCGGCTGGTCGAGGCGGCGACGGCCCATCCCGACTTCGGCGTGCTCGGCCCGGTGATCCTGTTCATGGACGAGCCGGACAAGGTGCAGACCACCGGCGTCGTGTTCAACCGGCCGGACCGCGACGGGTTCTTCCAGCCGATCGACGTGCCGCACGACGCGGAGAAGCCGGTCGCGGTCGTCGAGTGCGACATCGTCAACGGCTGCTGCCTGATGGTCCGCCGCGACGTGGTCGAGAAGATCGGGTTCGTGGACGAGCAGTTCTTCCTCATTCACGAGGAGTCCGACTGGTGCCTGCGCGCCCAGACCGTGACGAAGTGCGGCATCGTGACGGACGCGCTGGTGTGGCACAAGGGGTCGAGCAGCTTCGCCCGCGAGGGCAAGCGGCTGCAGCGGTACTACGACACCCGCAACCTCGTCCGGCTGCTCCGCAAGCACGGCCGCCGGCCGGGGGCGCGGGGGCGGGTCGCGGGGTTCCGCCACTTCCTCGGCTACGCCTACCACCGGTACGCGCACGAGCGGGAGGCCGGCCAACACGACGCGGCGAACGCCGTGCTGGAGGGCCTGTACGACGGGCTGACCGGCCGCTTCGGGGTGTACCGCACCCGCTGGCGGCCCGGCCTGTGGTTCCTGCGATCGCTCGTCGGCGGCGTGTGGAAGCTGAAATAGTAGTAGGCACACGCCGTGTGCCGTCTGCTGTCGGTCGCGGAGACTCGGGCGAACTCTCCGGGAGCATGAACGAGACGGCACACGGAGTGTGCCTACTACTATGGCCCGCAACCCGACGCTCGACGTTCTTCGCGCCGTCGCCATCCTCGGCGTGCTGGCCACGCACCTGAGCAACTCGTTCCTCGGCGGCACGGCCTTCGCCCGCGCCGTCAGCGTCGGCGGCCGCGGCGTCGATCTCTTCTTCGTGCTGAGCGGGTGGCTGCTCGGCTCGCAGCTGTTCCGCGAGGCGAACGCGACCGGCACGGTCGATGTGCGCCGCTTCTGGGCCCGCCGCTGGCTGCGGACGCTGCCGGCGTACTACGCCGTCCTGTTGGCGACGTTCGCCCAGTTCGCGGCCCAGGGGAAGCCGGAACTGATCGACTGGCGGTACGTCTTCTTTCTGCAGAACTATTACGAGAAGCCGCCGTTCCTCGGCGTGACATGGTCGCTGTGCGTGGAGGAACACTTCTACCTCGCGATCGCGCCGTTGATCTTATTCGCGTACCGCTACCGGTGGGCCATCGTGCCGATCGTCGGCGTGGTGCTGGTGCTGATCGGGTTGCACGTCGCGGGGTTCTACATCCACCGGCCGAACTACCACATCACGGAAACGCACGTCCTGTTCGAGCCGTGCGGCGTCGGCGTGCTGCTCGCGTGGCTGGCCGTCAACCGCCCGGCGGCGTGGGCGAAGCTGTGCCGGGCGGCGAAGCCGCTCGCGGTGCTGTCCGTCGCGTTGATCGCGGTCGCGGTGCTGAACCGCACGCTCTGGGACTGGCGGCTGCCCGACTGGGGGACCGGCGGCTGGGCGCTGATCTTCGGAACGTGGGTCGTGGCGGCGACCCGGTCTTCGGCTTTGTTCCCTCCCCCCTTGGGGGGGAGGGGTAGGGAGGGGTGTGAGCTTGCCGACTAGGGCGCGAATGCGACGGAGCGAGGGTGGCGGGGGCCCCGGCGAGGCGCGCGCGCTCGCGCA
>NZ_JCABYM010000015.1:21294-55349 GCF_059499385.1 Limnoglobus sp.
GGGAGGGGGGTGAGCTGCCCGCCTCGGGCGCGAATGCCTCGGAGCGAGGGACGCTACCCCCCTCCCTACCCCTCCCCCCCAAGGGGGGAGGGAATAAGACCGCTACGCGGGTGATGTCTTTCATCGCCCTCCGCGCGTACTCGCTGTACCTCGTCCACGTCGAGGCGATCGCGCTCGCGAAGAAGCTGCCGCTGCCGCCGGAGGGGCAGGCCGGTGCCGCGGTCGTCGGGGCGTTCCTCCTGGCGGAAATCCTCTACCGAGCCGTCGAGCGGCCGTTCAACCGGCGGCGGGACCGGTGGATCCCGAAGGCGACCGCGTGACTTACTTCCCCATGCGCAACAGCGCCCACCGCGCGTCCTGCACGACGAGGCTCTCCGGCGGGCCGCCTGCCAGCGCCTTCAGCGCGGCGACCGCGTCCGGCGTGCCGACCGCCTCCAGCAGTTGCACCGCCCGCAGCGGCCGCATGTCCCGCTTGGCGAGCAATTTTTCCAACCGCTCGCGGCTCTCGACCGACTCCGTCTTCTCCAAGAGCTGCCGCATCATTGCCTCGGCCCGCCACCCGGCCTTCGCGAGGGCCTTCATCGCCGTCTCGCGGGTCGCGAACGCCGGCGCGTCGAGTTCGGTCAGCCACTGCTTGTAGTTCGTGTAGTCGGCGGCCGTCGCCAGGGCCGTCACCTCCCGCGCGAACGCCACGGCGTCCGCCGGCCGCGTCGCGAACCGCTCCAGCGCCCGCCGGGCCGCCTCCGGCTTGCCGCCGATCGCCACCTTCAGCCCCTCCACGTCCGCGGCCGTCGCGGGTTCCGACGGCTTCCCCTCGCGGCCGGTCGTGTCCCACCCGAGGACCTGCGTGCCGGTCTCCTCCGAGCCGTGCGACGTGAACAGCCGGCGGCCGTCCGGCGAGAACGCGACGGCCCGCACCTCCGCCCCGGCGCTCGACCGGAACAGTTCGACGCCGGAGTACGTCTCGAAGCAACGGACATCCTCTCCGACGACGGCAAACGTCCGGCCGTCAGGTGAGAACGCGAACGACAACTTGTCGCCCGGCTGGATCGGGGCCATCACGACCTCGCGGTTGATCGGCGTCCACTCGCAGGTACTGACCCGCACGCCGGTCCGCGCGTTGTAGACGCGGAACTCTGGCGGGTTCACCCCCGCGTGCCGCACGGCAACGAGGCCGGTGTCGCTCGCGGCGAACGCCTCCCCGTCGGCCGCGTTTTCCGTCGTCGGGCCGTCCTTCTTCGCGCTCGAATCCCGGAACCGTGCCGCGTACTTCTTGCCTTCGAGAATCAGCCCCGTGCCATCGAGCGTGAACCGCACCGGCTCCCCGTCGGCGCGGTCGAGTTCCGCGCCGGTCGCGGCGTCGTGGATCGTCGTCCCCTTCCGCCCTTCCACGGCGATCCGGTCGCCGCGGGCGGACACGGCCACCCGCGCCAGCGACGACACCGCCGGCTGCCGCCACACCGCCGCCCCGGTGTCCGCGTCCAACAGCGTCGGCGTGCGGTTCAGGATCGCGAACAGCCCCTTCGCGGCGAACGCGGCCGCCGGAACGTCCCCGCCCGGCGCGGGGATTTCCCGCAGCAACCCGAGCGACTTCGCGTCCCAGACGCGGAGCGGGCCGTCGTTCCGCGACGCCTCGTTGACGGTGAGGACCTTCGCCCCGTCCGGCGAGAACTGGAGCCGCACCCGGCCCGGCACGAGGCGGCCGTCGGAGGGCTTCGCGAACGCGGCGTTCAACTCGCCGACGTGCCGGCCGGTCGTCGTGTCCCACAGGTTGACCGTCGGCCGGCCGAACATGGCCGTCGCCGCCCGCGTGCCGTCCGGCGACACGGCGATGTCCCACACGGGGCCGCTGTGCCCGTGCAGGTTCGTCGGCTGCCGGCCGGTCGCGAGGTCGTACACCATCGGCCGCGACGGGTACGCGACGGCGACGTGCTTGCCGTCCGGCGAGATTTGCACGTTCCCGGTCCACCCCCAGCCGGGTTCGACGGCGAACGTCTTCGCCCCGGTCGCCGTCACCCATCCGCGGAGGTACGCCCCGTCCCCGGCCACGAGCGTCTTGCCGTCCGGGGCGAACCGCAGCCGGTGCGGGGCCTCCGCGAACCACTCGACCGCCGCCATCGCCCGGAGCTTCGTGCGGGCCTTCACGTCCCACAGCTCGACCGGGCCGGGCCGCTTGCCGTCGTCCGTCTCGCGGGCCGACGCCGTGGCGAGCGTCCCGCCGTCGGCCGTCAGCGCCACCGACGTGTACGCCGTGTCTTTGGGAAGGTCGAGTTTCCACTCGCCGGCGGTCGTCCAGACCGTCACCCGGTCGTCGGCGACGACGGCGAAGACCTTCGCGTCGGCCGCGGCCGCGAACCGCCGCACGTCATCGACGCCGACCACGGCCAGGCTCTCGGCCTTGTCCTTTTCCTTCAACGAAACGACGGTCGTACTGCGCCCCCCGCCGATGGCGACGCACCGGCCGTCGTCCGCCGGCTGCACCGCCCCGCCGGCGGCGAGGTCGCGCGTGAACAGCACCTGCCCGGTGTCCGCGTCGATGAGTCTGGCCTTCGATGCGTTGTTCCCGCGTTGGAAGTGGAGGACGACCTTGCCGTCCGGCGACGGGTAGAACAGGTCGTTGTAGTCGATGTCGGCGAACTTCTTGTCGTCCTGGTACGTGCCGGTGTTGATGTCCCAGCGGTGGACGCCGAACTGGTCGTAAACGCGGACGGACCGGCCGTCGGGGGTGAACCCGACGGCCTTGCAATTGGTGTTCTCGCGGCCGAGCGCCCGCGCCCCGAGGGTGACGACGAGCTGCGGCGACTTGGCCGGCCGCGGCTCGTCCTGCCCGGCGGCGGTCAGTGGAAGAAGTAGCAGACACGCGAGCGGGAACCGACCGGACATGCGACCCTCCGGCGACGGACGGGAGATTCCCGTCACGGTACACCATTGGGCCGCGGTCGGCGAGCCGTCACGGGGCGAGGGCGAACCCCTCGGCCGGGTCCGGCATCGTCGTCTCGCGGATTGCGTTCGTGTACTTGATCCCCTTCGCGTACATGAACGCCGAGTAGTCCGCCCCGGTCCCCATCGACGTGCCGGTGACGGCCTTGTCCTTCACCGTCACGGTGCACCCGCGGACGTGGTACTTCGTCGAATCGACCCACTCCAGGAACAGGTAGAACGACGTTTCCGTCGTCATCGTGGACACCGCCCCGGTGCCGGCCGCGGCGTACTTCTGCGCGAACCAGACGAGCAGCTTGTAGTCCGGCAGGCTGTACCCGAGGTGCGGCAGCTGCATCGTCGCGGTCTCGCCCTGCCGCTTCGTCACCCACCCGGTCACCCCGTCCCCGGCCCGGTAGACGTTGATCGCCGTGTTCACCAGCCCGCGGTCGTTCATGTACTTGAAGTTCTTCTTGCTGACGTGGGCCGTCTCCGACTGCGTGACCGGCTGGACGTACTGGCCGGCCGCGTTGACCTCCGTGCCGTCCCAGATGTGGTACTGCACGGCCCCGCGGTTCCACGGCCCGGCCCACCAGCTCGTCCACGGGTCGAACACGTCGGCGCTGCCGGCGTAGGCGTTCGTCGTGAGCAGCTTCTTCCAGACGGCCTCGCCGGGGTGCGGCGCGCCGACGAACTTCGCGCCGTCGTTGAGGAACTTCGCCATCGGGTCCACGAAGTCGGCGCTACCGAACTTCGTCCGCCACGCCTTCAGCCCGGCGAGGTTGGCGTTGTGGACGGTGACGAGGTCGTTGAAGTCGGACGTGTTCAGCCATCGGACCGGCAGCATGGTTCGCCCTCCGCGAGTGGTCGGCCGCCGGGATCAACGCGACGGCCTTACGCGAAAATGGGGGCGAAGTGAACCGAGGCCCTGGCGGGACCGACGGGTCGCATCCTGGGACCGCGGGCGTCCCGCCCGCCACAGCCCCAGCCGCTTAAGGCTGGTCCCTGAAGCCGGGAAGGTGGGCGGGCGGGACGCCCGCGGTCCCAGGAGGGGCAAAAACACCGACCGGTCGGACCCACTCGAACACCCCGACGCGATACCCGTCGGGGTCGCGGACGAACGCCTCGCGGTAGCCCTCGGCGCTCGTCACGACCTCCTCCGGCACGAGGCCGCGGCTCGTCAGCGCCGCGTCGAGGTCCGCCACTTCAAAATGCAACGTCACGCCGGCCCCGGCCTCGCCCTGCTTCAGCGCCAGCCGACCGCCGGCCGCGTCCAGCAGCGCGAAGCCGTTCGCCGCGTCGAGCAGCGTCACGGTCAGCCCCAGCACGTCCCGGTACCACGCCAGGGATACGGCGAGGTCGCGGACGCGGATTTCCGTCATAAACAGCGTCATGCCGAGAACAGCCGCCCGAGGCGGCCGCCCTTGTCGCCGCCGATTTCGCGGAACAGCACGTCCTCACGCCGGAACTGCCGGACGGCCAGCCACAGCGCCACCGTCACGCTGATCGTCAGCCCGCCGAGGACGGGGCCGAACATCGCCCACGGGATCGGGTCGGCCGTCACCGCGAGTAGCTTCTGCTGGAGCAGCATCGCTCCCGCGACCGGGACGAGCGCCGTGCCGAAGTCCAGTTCCGCCCCCGGCATCATGCTCCAGAACGCCAGCGGCATCGCCACGAACACGAGCGGCACGAGGTAGTACTGCCCCTCCTTCGTGCTCCGGGCGAACACGCCCAGCGCGATGCACACGGCGCTGAACAGCATGGCCATCGGGATGCCGAGGGCCACGCACCCGAGGACGCCGAGCTTGTTGATGATCGGGTAGCCGATCCACCACTCCATCGCGGTACACGCCGCGGCCAGCCAGATCGTGTTCCACACCACGGACGCGAACGCGTAACCCGTCACGGCCAGGAACTTCCCCAGCACGATCTCGCTCCGCTCGGCCGGGCTGATGAGCAGCGTCTCCATCGTGCCGCGCTCCTTCTCGCCGGCCGTCAGGTCCACGGCCGGCTGGATCGCGCCGGCGACCAGCCACATCATCAGGATGAACGGCAGCGCCCGCGCCAGCGTGTCCCGCATCTCGTCGGCCGCGACCTTCAGCTTCGGCTTCGCCGAGTTCGGGTCCTGGACCGTGAACACCTTCTCGAAGTCCTTCGGCAGCCCCATCTTCTCGAACCGCTCGGCCCGGAGCTTCGCCTGCCAGTTCTGCACGACCGTCTTCAGCCGCCGGGACGCGAGCTTCGACTTCTCCTCCCCGTCCCGGTGCTCGATGGTGAGCTGCGGCTTACCCCGCGCCGCCACCTCCGCGGCGAAGTTGGGGGGAACCGTCAGCACGACATCGACGGTCTTCGCCTGCAGCGCCCCGGCCGCGTCGCCGGGCAGTTTCACCACCTCGATCGGGCCGATGCCGAGTTCCGGGTCGTCGCCCTTCAGCCCGTCGGCGAACGTGTCGCCGTCCAATAGCGGCGGCGTCGGCGGCAGCTGCTCCGCGCCGACGATCCCCACGAGCGTTTTCTGCTCGGCCGTCGTCTTGGCGAACACGACCCCGGCGAGGCCGAAGAACGGGTACAGGACGAGCGGCGTGAGGACGATGAGCAGCACGCTCCGCCGGTCGCGGAGGAGGTCGCGGATTTCGCGGGCGGCGATGAGGCGAACGACCGGCAGGCGCATGGACAGCTCCGGGGAAGGGGGCGGAGTTGTTGTATCGCCACATAGTAGTAGGCACACTCCGTGTGCCGTCTGCCGAGCGCCGCGGAGACCCGTCTATGGTCCCGGCCACGTAAAGGAGACGGCACACGGAGTGTGCCTACTACTATCACGGCCGCGCGCCGCTTCTATAATGCCCCGATGCACGCCGACCGCACACTCCCCCGGCCGAAGGTCAAGTCCCTCATGGGCGTCCGCGTCGCCGGCACGGGGAAGTACCTGCCGGACGTCGTCGTCACCAACGCCGACCTGTACGACCAGCTCAACTTCGCCGCCCGCGGGTACAACACGGAGTGGATCGTCCAGCGGACCGGCATCCAGGAACGCCGCCACGCCCGGCCGGAACAGGCCACGTCCGACCTGTGCGTCGAGGCCGCGAAGGATTGCTTCGCGAAGACCGGGTACGGCCCGAAGGACATCGACCTCATCGTCCTCGGCACGTTCTCGCCGGACATGTCGTTCCCGTCCACCGCGGCCATCGTGCAGGACAAGCTGAAGATCGCCGCGCCTGGGATCGAGGTCGAGGCCGCGTGCGCCGGGTTTATGTACGCGCTCGTCACGGCCGCGGCCTACGTCGTGTCCGGGGCGAGCGACCGGGCGCTGGTCATCGGCGGGGACGCGAACTCGCGGGTGGTCAGCCCGACCGACCCGAAAATCTTCCCGCTCTTCGGCGACGGGGCCGGGGCCGTCATCCTTGAGAAAGGGGAGCCGCACCAGGGCATCCTCGCGTACAGCATGGGGGCGGACGGCAGCGGGGCGAACATGCTCTGCCGGCCGGCCGGCGGCAGCGCGATGGCGCTCTCCCCGGAGGCGCTGGCGGCCGGCAAGCACTTCATGCACATGGACGGCCAGGGCGTCTACCGGTGGGCCGTCGAAATCCTCCGCGACACGGTCAACGACGTGCTGACGGCCGCGGACCTGACGACCGACGACCTGGCGCTGATCGTGCCGCACCAGGCGAACATCCGGATCATCGAGCAGTCGTTGAACAAGTTCCTGAAGATTCCGGCCGATAAGGTGTTCAACAACATGGACCGGTACGGGAACACGTCGGCCGGTTCGATCCCGATCGCGCTGGACGAGGCGCTGGCGGCGGGCAAGCTCCGCCGCGGCGAGCTGGCGCTGTTCAGCGGGTTCGGGGCCGGGCTTGCCTGGGGCACGGCCGTCGTGCGATGGTAGGGGCCGGTATCGCAGGAGGCGACGATGAACGAGAACCCGCTCCGCCCGGCCGACGACGCCGACCCGTGGACGATCCCGCTGCACGGGGCGTCCGTCCCGCTGCCGCCGAGTGCGGACGTGCCGTCGCCGCAACCGACGGACGCGCCGACGGCGGACGGCCCGGACGTGGTGGAGTTCCTGCTCCCGCCGGACGACGTGCCGACCGACGAGGGCTTCCACCCGCGATTGCGGCGGTCGGCGTAGGCGGTCGGCCGATTTATATTGCCGCAGAACCGTCACGATAAGCTTCGCGTTGCGGGAGTACCGCGTGCGAATCGGCAAAACTTAACGACTGTCGGTGGTATGCTGGTGGTAATACACGCCCCGGAGCCTTGAATGACCCGCCGCCGATCTCCTTCCCCAATTCAAACGGCGTCGGGTCGGCGGAAACTCATCGCCTTCGGCTGGTACGGCGGCAAGTTCTCACACCTCGACTGGCTCCTCCCTCTCCTGCCGGCCTGCCACCACTATTGTGAGCCGTTCGCCGGGTCCGGGGCGGTCCTCATTAACCGGCCGGCATCGCCAGTCGAGACGTACAACGACCTCGACGGCGATGTCGTGAATTTCTTCAAGGCCCTCCGGGACCACAAGGCCGAGTTGACCGAGAAGATCGGACTCACCCCGTTTTCGCGGGAAGAGTTCGGCTTGGCGTGTGAGCTGGACCCGGCCCTCGGCCCGGTCGAGCGGGCGCGGCGGTTCTACGTGCGGGCCCGGCAGGTCCGCACCGGCCTCGCGCAAACCGCGAGCCTCGGCCGGTGGGCGAACTGCAAGGACACGACGCGCGCGGGGATGAGCGGCGTCGTCAGCCGTTGGCTCGGCGGCGTCGATCAACTGCCGGACATCGCTGAGCGGTTGCTCCGCGTGCAGATCGAGAACCGCCCGGCCATAGAAGTCATCCGTCTATACGACGCCCCGACGACGCTCTTCTACTGCGACCCGCCTTACGTCCACGAGACGCGGGGCGACGATAAGGCTTACGGCCACGAGATGACCGACCGCGACCACCGGTCCCTGGCCGCGACCTTGAACGCCGTCCGCGGGATGGTCGCTATCTCGAACTACGACTGCAAACTTATGGACGAACTGTACCCACGGAAGAAGTGGCGCAAGCACGTCTCGCCCGCGAAGACGATTCACTCGACGAAGGACAAGCGGGTCGAGGTGTTGTGGACGAACTACGACCCGTCCGCCGTGGCGATTCACCGGCACAAGCCCAGCCTCTTCCATGACGCCGAGTAAACACCTGGAACGGCTACTCAAGGCCGCGACGGACAAGCCGCACCGCCGGTCGGTCCGCTCGAAGGCGAGCCGCGAACGCCTCGATTACGTCTGCAAGTACCTGCCGAACCGGGCCTGCGTCCGACTCCTGATGGCGTGCATGTTGGCCAAGATCGACCGGCCGGAGGTGGACCCGCGCCGCCCGTACACCGAGATCGGCGGGGCAGACTGCTTCTCCGGCCGCACCTACGATGAACGCTATCTGTCGGGCTTCATTCAATCTCACCGCCTGCCGTGCAACCCGACGACGGCGTTCCTCACGCCCGTGCTACGGAATATCAACCGGCCGTTGAACAAGGACAGTGCGCTGGTCGGGCGGCCCCGCGAGTTGTACGAGCGAACGTTGCAACTGTTGGAAGAGGTCGCCGAGGGCCGGGAGTCGGCCGACGCCGTGCTGACGGACACATTACGGATTCTCGTGGCGATGCGGGACGAGCGTTTACAACGGTTGCAGTCCCTCCAGGTCGGGCTGCGCGGCGACGCGACGGCTCTCCCACTGGCTTCCGAAGCAATTGTGGAACTACTGCAACAGCACTTGAAGTGTAAGAATTCAAGTCGGCTGCCCGTTCTTATCGTGGCCGCGGCATACGAGTCTGTGTCGAACCAGTTGGGCGAAGTCCGGCGGCCCCTGCACGCCCACAACGCGGCCGACGAGCAAACGGGGGCGGCCGGGGACGTAGAAGTCACCCTCGTCAATGACGACCAAGTCCGAACGATCTACGAGATGAAGCAGAAGGTCGTCACGCAAGATGACATCGACCGCGCCCTTCAGAAGGTGTCTGCTATCGAGCGGCGGGTGGACAACTACATCTTCATCACGACCGACCTGATCGACCGAGACGTGACGGCCTACGCCCGTAAGTTGTACGAAAGCACAGGCGGGACCGAGTTCGCCGTCCTCGACTGCCTCGGCTTCCTGCGACACTTCCTGCACCTGTTTCACCGCCACCGTACGGCGTTCTTGAACGCCTACCAGTCGCTCGTATTAAACGAGCCCGACAGTGCCGTGAGCCTGCCCTTGAAGGAGGTATTCCTCACGCTCCGTCAACAAGCGGAGGCCGAAAGTTGATTTGGACTGCGTTCCCGTCCAATCAGTCGAAACAATTGCGGCAGATGTGAACAAATCATCATTATACCGGTCGCGTCAACCCAGGTAGCGAGTCCGCCACGGGGGGCCACCCGTGGCGGTGGCGGCGGTGGCGGTGTCAGACGCGGCCGGCCGAAAATCCGTCCGCGGGCGGAACTTTTCCCGCACACTTCCGACAAAATTCCCGATTTCCGGCACGATTTTTCACTGGATTTTTCAGCCGATTTGTGCTTCGCGAGCAAAATATGTGCCCGACCCACTCGACACCGGGGGGCAAGACGGGTAATATCTTAATCTGGCGGAAAAGTCGCTTGGAATTCCCGGCCCTCGCCCCGCGGCGCAAGCTGCGGGACCGGCCGATCCGCACAAGCAGTGGTGACAATGCACGCTACCCACTCGCTCCTGCGATCCGTTGCCCCCAAGAAGAACACCCTGGCTAACACCCCACCCATAACGCGAACCTCCCCCACCGGGGGGGTGTCTGCGTGTGGGCGTTCGGCGCTCGCCGCCAACATTCGCCGCCAGATTCCTCAGCAATAACGACTCCGATCGACCGACGCAAGGCCCTTTGGTGGAACCGAGGGGGTCGTGCCCGGTCATCGCCGCGTTTAACGAAGGAGCCGAACCGATGCCCATCCCCGTGAACCGCATCATCTTCCCGGCCGAGGAGCGGAACTTCGGCCGGTACGGCGACGCGTCGGCCGTCCCGAACCTCACCGAGGTCCAGACCCGGTCCTACGACCGGTTCCTCCAACTCGACGTCGCCTACGACAAGCGGCAGAACCACGGCCTCGAAGGCGTGTTGCGCGAAATCTTCCCGATCGAGAGCTACGACAAGAAGTCGTCGCTCGAGTTCGTCAAGTACGAACTGGGCAAGCCGCGGTACGACCCGGACGAGTGCCGGCAGCTGCGGCTGACCTACGGCCGGCCGTTCCGCGTGTGGCTGCGCCTTCGGAAGGCCGACGGCAACACGATGGAGGAGGAAGTCTATCTCGGCGACATGCCGATCATGATCGGCGGCGGCGAGTTCATCATCAACGGGGCCGAGCGCGTCGTCGTCAGCCAGTTGCACCGCTCGCCGGGCGTCGATTTCGTCGTCGAGCGGGAAGCGGATAAAGACTTGCACTCGTGCCGGATCATCCCGGAGCGGGGGAGCTGGATCGAGATCAACGTCACGAAGAAGGAGAACTTCGGCGTCCGCATCGACCAGTCCGGCAAGTTCTCGGCCGTCACGCTCCTCCGCGCGATGGAGCCGATGTACTCGCAGACGGCGTCGATCCTCAAGGAGTTCTACGAGCCGCTGACGATCAAGCTGAAGGACCCGGCGAACCGGGCCAAGCTCGTCGGCGACGTGGAGGCGAACATCCCGCCGATGATCGCCATCGACGACGTGATCGACCCGGAGACGGGCGAGATTTACGTGGACGCGTCCAAGCCGTTCACGAAGGACGCCGTGGACAAGATCACCGCGTCACAGTTGAAGGAAGTCACGGCCATCGAGATGCCGAAGGACCCGGTCATCCTCAACTCGATCGCGGAAGACCTGGCCGGCGGCCCGCAGCACGAGTCGCACGAGGGGGCGCTGCTCAAGATTTACCAGCGGCTGCGGCCGGGCAACCCGATGCAGCTCGACAAGGCGCGGGACCTGTTCAAGGAGAAGTTCAACGACCAGAACCGCTACCGGCTCGGCCGCGTCGGGCGGTTCCGGATCAACCGGAAGTTCAACCAGAACGTCCCCGAGACGGAGATGACGCTCCGGGCCGTGGACTTCGTCAACGCCATCAAGTACATCCTCGAACTGCGGGCCGGCAAGGGCGGCGTGGACGACATCGACCACCTCGGCAACCGCCGCCTGCGGACGATCGACGAACTCGCCGCGGACGAGATGCGGAAGGGGTTCCTCAAGCTCCGCCGGACCGTGCAGGAGCGGATGGCGCTGAAGTCCATCGAGGACATGTCGCCGCGGACGCTCATCAACCCGAAGTCGGTGAGCGCGGCCATCGAGTACTTCTTCGGACGAAGTGAGCTGTCGCAGGTTGTGGACCAGACGAACCCGCTGGCGCAGTTGACGCACGAGCGGCGGCTGTCGGCCCTCGGGCCGGGCGGGTTGAACCGGAAGCGGGCCGGGTTCGAGGTGCGGGACGTTCACATCTCGCACTACGGCCGGATTTGTCCCATCGAGACGCCGGAAGGGACGAACATCGGCCTGATCTCGTCCCTGTCGATCTTCGCCGAGATCGACGAGTACGGGTTCCTCATCACGCCGTACCGGAAGGCGCACAACGGGAAGCTGACGGAAGAGGTCGTGAAGCTGCGGGCGGACGAGGAGTCGCAACTCCGCATCGCCCCGGCCGACACGCCGACGGACCACAACAAGATTTCCGTGGACCGCGTCAACGGCCGGGCCAGCGGCGACCTGACGACCATCGGGTCGGACAAGATCGACTACCTGGACATCTCGCCGAAGCAGATGGTCGGCGTGAGCGCCGGCCTCATCCCGTTCCTGGAGCACGACGACGCGAACCGGGCGCTCATGGGGTCGAACATGCAGCGGCAGGCCGTGCCGCTGCTCGTGACCGAGCCGCCGATCGTCGGCACCGGGCTGGAGAAGGAAGTCGCCAAGCACTCCGGGATGCTGGTGCGGGCGCAGGAGGACGGCGTCGTCAGCTACGTGGACGCCGAGCGGATCAAGATCGAGGAGAAGGACAAGATCATCCGCGAGTACGTGCTCCGGAAGTTCCACGGCCTCAACGAGCGGACGTGCCTGAACCAGAAGCCGATCGTGAAGACCGGCCAGAAGGTGAAGCGCGGCGCGATCCTCGCCGACGGGGCGGCCACGCACCACGGCGAACTCGCCCTCGGCCGGAACGTGCTCGTCGCGTTCCAGTCGTGGGAGGGGTACAACTTCGAGGACGCGATCATCATCAGCGAGCGGCTGGTGAAGAACGACACGTACACGTCGATCCACATCGAAGAGTTCGACATCGAGATCCGCGAGACTAAGCTCGGCAAGGAGGAGTTCACGCGGGACATCCCGAACGTGTCGCCGAAGGCGCTGTCGAACCTCGACGAGACGGGGATCGTCCTCGTCGGCACGTTCGTCAAGCCCGGCGACCTGCTCGTCGGCAAGGTGTCGCCGAAGTCGCGGAGTGAACTGACGCCGGAAGAGAAGCTGCTCCACGCGATCTTCGGCCGGGCCGGGGAGGACGTGAAGAACGACTCGCTCGAAGTGCCGTCGGGCATCGAAGGGGTTGTGATCGGCACGCACCGGTTCAGCCGCCGGGCGAGCATGACGGAGGAGGAACGCAAGGAGCTGACGAAGGAAGAGAAGCGGATCAACGCCGAGTACGCGGAGAAGATCGCGTCGCAGTTCCGCGAGTTCATCGGCGCGCTCACGGACGTGCTGGAGAAGAAGGACCTGAAGGACCCGAACACCGGCAAGGCGCTGGCCAGCGAGAAGGACGAGGACACCGTCGTCGCCGAGCAGGCGAAGGCGTTCAAGCTGGAGAACCTGGACATCCGCAGCCCGGACAAGGCGAAGGCGGCGAACAAGATTCACCACCGGCACTGGGAGCGGATTCAGTTCTTCATCGACGAGCAGGACCGGAAGCTGAACAGCCTGAAGCGGGGCGACGAGCTGCCGAGCGGCGTGCAGCAGATGGTGAAGGTGTACGTGGCGACGAAGCGGGTCATCAGCGTCGGCGACAAGATGGCCGGCCGCCACGGGAACAAGGGCGTCATCTCGAAGGTTCTCCCCGAGGAGGACATGCCGTACCTGAAGGACGGCACGCCGGTGGACATCCTGCTCAACCCGCTCGGCGTGCCGAGCCGGATGAACGTGGGCCAGATTCTGGAGACGCACCTCGGGTACGCCGCGGCGAAGCTCGGGTTCAAGGCGACGACGCCGGTGTTCGACGGGGCGACGGAGGAGGAAATCAAGGCCGCCCTCCGCGAGGCGGGCGAGAGCGACACCGGCAAGAGCGTGCTGTACGACGGCCGGACCGGCGAGCCGTTCGAGCAGCCGGTGACGGTCGGCTACATCTACATGTTGAAGCTGCACCACCTGGTGGACGACAAGGTCCACGCGCGGGCGACGGGGCCGTACAGCCTCATCACCCAGCAGCCGCTCGGCGGGAAGGCCCGGTTCGGCGGCCAGCGGTTCGGCGAGATGGAGGTGTGGGCGCTGGAAGCCTACGGGGCGGCATTCATCCTTCAGGAACTGCTGACGGTGAAGTCGGACGACGTGGAAGGCCGGACGAAGATTTACGAGTCGATGGTGAAGGGCGAGAACACGCTGGAGGCCGGCACGCCGGCGAGCTTCGACGTGCTCACGCACGAGATCCGCGGCCTCGGGCTGAACATGCAGCTGGAGAAGAAGCGGGTGTGAGTTGAACGTGGGCGAAAGCCCAGGGACGGCCGTCCCTGGGCTTTCGCCCTGTCATTAACCCCCATCACGACCACTTACTCTCGATTGGGAGTTTTCATATGAGCAACGGCATCCCGGCATCGTCGAGCGCGGCGGCGGCGGAAGCGGCGAACTACGACCGCATCAACGACTACGGCGCGGTCCGCATCAGCCTCGCCAGCCCGCACGACATCCGCTCCTGGTCCTTCGGCGAGGTCAAGAAGCCGGAGACGATCAACTACCGCACGTACCGCCCGGAGAAGGACGGCCTGTTCTGTGAGCGCATCTTCGGGCCGGAGAAGGACTGGGAATGCACCTGCGGCAAGTACCGCGGGATGAAGTACAAGGGCATGATCTGCGACCGGTGCGGCGTCAAGGTCACGCACAGCCGCGTCCGCCGCAAGCGGATGGGGCACATCGAACTCGCCGCCCCCGTCGTCCACATCTGGTTCTTCAAGGCCATGCCGAGCCGCCTCGGCACGCTGTTGGACATGAAGACCAGCAGCCTTGAGAAGATCATTTACTTCCAGGACTACGTCGTCGTCGATCCCGGCGAGACGCCGCTGAAGGAACGGCAGCTCCTCACCGAAGACGAGTTCAAGGAGGCCCGCCAGCAGTACGGCGACACGTTCGAAGTGGACATGGGCGCGGAAGCCATCAAGAAGATGCTGGAAAAGCTCAACCTCGTCACCCTCGCGCAGGAGTTGCGCGACCGGCTCGACAAGGAAATGGCCCGCGGCGAGAAGAAGTCCAAGCAGCGGGAAAAGGACCTCGTCAAGCGGCTGAAGACGATCGAGGCGCTCCGCGACAGCAGCAACAAGTGCGAGTGGATGGTCCTGGAATGCATCCCGGTCATCCCGCCGGACCTGCGGCCGCTCGTGCTCTTGGACAGCGGCAACTTCGCCACGTCGGACCTGAACGACCTGTACCGGCGGATCATCAACCGGAACAACCGGCTCAAGAAGCTCGTGGACCTGAACGCGCCGGAGGTCATCATCCGCAACGAGAAGCGGATGCTCCAGCAGTCCGTGGACGCGCTGTTCGACAACAACCGGTGCAAGCGGCCCGTCCTCGGCAGCAGCAACCGCCCGCTGAAGTCCCTCACGGACATGATTAAGGGCAAGCAGGGCCGGTTCCGCGAGAACCTCCTCGGCAAGCGGGTGGACTACTCCGCCCGGTCGGTCATCGTCGTCGGCCCGGAACTAAAGCTCCACCAGTGCGGGCTGCCGAAGAAGATCGCGCTCGAACTGTTCCAGCCGTTCATCATCCGCCGGCTGAAGGAACTCGGCCACGCCGACACGATCAAGTCCGCGAAGAAGATGCTGGAGCGGAAGGACGACGTGGTCTGGGACATCCTCGAAGAGGTGACCAAGAACCACCCGTGCCTCCTGAACCGCGCCCCGACGCTGCACCGGATGGGCATCCAGGCGTTCGAGCCGGTGCTCATCGAAGGCAACGCCATTCGGATTCACCCGCTCGTCTGCAAGGGGTTCAACGCCGACTTCGACGGCGACCAGATGGCCGTCCACCTGCCGCTGTCCATCGAGGCGCAAGTCGAGGCGACGGTGCTGATGATGTCCACGAACAACATCTTCAGCCCGGCGAACGGCAACCCGATCATCTCGCCGTCGCAGGACATCGTCATGGGCTGCTACTGGCTCACGGCCGCCCGCGGCGAGGAAGGCGAGAAGGTCGAGGCCGGCGACGGCATGGTCTTCCACAGCCCGCAGGAGGTGTTCCAAGCCTACGCGGAAGGGAAGCTCGGCACGCACGCCCGCATCCGCGTCCGCGTCGCCAGCCACAAGAAGGTCATCAGCGAGTTCAAGGACGAGCGGGGGGCGGCGAAGGTCGAGGAGCTGCCCCGTAAGTCGAACGGCCTGGTCAACACGACCGTCGGCCGCACCATCTTCAACGACATCCTGCACAGCAAGATGGCGTTCTACGACCTCGCGCTGTCCAGCAAGCACCTCGCCCGGATCATCGCCGACTGCTACCTGCAGCTCGGCCGCCGGGAGACGATCGCGCTTTTGGACCGGATGAAGGAGACGGGCTTCCGCGAATCGACCCGGTCCGGCCTGAGCTTCGCCGCGTCCGACCTCCGCACGCCGGCCGTCAAGGAGTCCGTGCTGAAGGAGAAGGACAAGGAGGTCGAGAAGTTCCGCCGGTCCTACGAGCGGGGCCTGATGACGCAGAAGGAGCGGTACATCAAGACGATCGAGCAGTGGAACGACGCCCGCGAGATCATCACGAAGGCGCTCATGAAGGACCTGGCGAACGACCGGCGGGACGGCAAGCCGTACCTGAACCCGATCTTCCTCATGGCCACGTCCGGCGCGCGGGGCGGGCAGGAGCAGATCCGCCAGCTCGCCGGCCTCCGCGGCCTCATGGCCAAGCCGTCGGGCGAAATCATCGAGACGCCGATCAAGTCGAACTTCCGCGAGGGGCTGAAGGTGCTGGAGTACTTCTCCAGCACGCACGGCGCGCGGAAGGGGCTGGCCGACACGGCGCTCAAGACGGCCGACTCCGGCTACCTGACGCGGAAGCTGGCGGACGTGGCGCAGAACGTGGTCATCACGATGCACGACTGCGGCAGCACCGGCAGCGTCACGAAGGGGATCATGTACAAGGGCGACGAGATCGACCGCCCGCTGTTCGACGCCATCCGCGGCCGCATCAGCCGGGTGCGGATCCGCCACCCGGAGAAGAACGAGACGATCGTCGACGAGAACGAGATGATCACGCCGGCGAACGCCCGCCTCTTGGAGCGGCTGAACTTCGACAAGGTCGCGGTCCGCAGCCCGATGACGTGCCAGGCCCCGCTCGGCCTGTGCCGGCTCTGCTACGGCATGGACCTCGCCACCGGGAACCTCGTCGAGGACGGCATGGCCATCGGCATCATCGCCGCCCAGTCGATCGGCGAGCCGGGCACGCAGCTGACGATGCGGACGTTCCACATCGGCGGCGTCGCCCAGTCGAAGGACGCGGCGACGAGCGAACACAAGGCCAAGAAGGGCGGGTACATCGCGTTCGAGCGGATCAACGTCGTCACCAACGCCGAGGGGCAGAAGATCGCGCTGGCGCGGGCCGGCGAGATCCTCATCCTCAACAAGAAGGGCGGCACGATCATCGACCGGTACGCCGTCCCGAACGGGGCGGAGCTGTTCGTCAAGGACGGGCAGGAGGCCGCGACCGGCACGATGCTGTGCAAGTGGGACCCGCACGCCACGCCCATCATCTGCGAGGAAGGCGGCCGGGTGAAGTGGGTGGACATCAAGGAAGGCGTCACCCTCCGCCGGGACAAGTCCGGGGCGACCGGGATCGACCAGTACACGATCATGGAGCACAAGGGGGAACTCCACCCGACGATCCAGATCGAGGACGAGCGGGGCAACATCCTCAAGGCGTACACACTCCCCGAAAAGGCGACGGTGCTCGTGAAGGACGGCGAGAAGGTCGCGGCCGGGACGGTCATCGCGAAGACGACGCGGGAGGCGGCGAAGACGCACGACATCACCGGCGGCCTGCCGCGGGTGACGGAACTGTTCGAGGCCCGGCGGCCGCGGAACCCGGCCATCATGGCCGAGGTCACCGGCCGCGTCCGCATCGGCGACAAGAAGCGGGGCAAGAAGCAAATCTGGGTGCAGCGGGAGACGGAGGACGGCAAGCTGATCGGCGAGGAGCGGGAGCACCAGGTCCCGGCCAGCGCCCAGCTCGCCGTCCACATGGGCGACTACGTGAAGGCCGGCGACCCGCTCGTCAGCGGACCGCTCGCCCCGCACGACATCTTGCGCATCTCCAGCCTGGAGGCGGTGCAGGAGTACCTCGTCCGCGAGGTGCAGTCGGTCTACCGCAGCCAGCGGGTGGACATCGACGACAAGCACATCGAGACGATCGTGGCCCAGATGCTCCGCAAGGTGAAGGTCGTCACCACCGGCGACACCGGCCTGCTGCCGGGGTCCGTCATGGACAAGTTCACGTTCCAGGAAGTGAACGACCGACTGTTGAACGAGTGCGTGAAGGTGGTGGACGCCGGCGACTCGACGCTCGTGCCCGGCCGCATCTACTCGAAGGATGCGTTCGAGGAGGAACGGGCGGCGCTGGAGGCGACCGGCGGCAAGAAGAAGAAGCCGACCTACGAGGTCCCGGTCCCGGCGACGAGCGAGGTGCAGCTGCTGGGGATCACGAAGGCGGCCGTGCAGTCGGACAGCTTCATCAGCGCCGCGTCGTTCCAGGAAACGACGAAGGTGCTGACGGAGGCGGCGCTCGCGTCGAAGGTGGACCACCTGGTCGGGCTGAAGGAGAACGTGATCCTCGGCCACCTGATCCCGGCCGGGACGGGGTTCAAGATTCACCAGGAGGCGGAGGTCCGGATCAACTCCGAGAACTTCCCGCAGTACGCGGAGGCCGAGCAACCGGCCGAGGCGTGAGCGAGCCGAGAGCGATGACACGACGGGCGGGGGAGGCTCCCCGCCCGTTTTCGTAGGGCGGGTCAAGGCTTTGCGCCGACCCGCCGGAGGGACCGCAACCACTCGGAGAACCGCCGAGCCGGCCGGGGCGCGGCGGCGGGTCGGCGCAAAGCCTTGACCCGCCCTACAAGACGCGCCCAGCCGGTGCGCTCTTGGTTCGCCCGCTGCCGTCGGATACGCTTATCCAATCGCCACCACGTCGCACGAGGACTTCCCGCAAAGGTGCGAGGAATGACGGACCCGATCCAGTCGAAGGCGGAATCCGAACTGAACGCCACCGCGGCCGACCAGCGGTCGCCGGAGACCGTGCCGGACGCCGCGGCCGGCCACGATACGGCCGCCGGGTTCGGCCCGCCGCGGACGGCCGACGAGATCGGCACGCTCGGCAAGTTCTCCGTCCTCAAGGAGATCGGCCGCGGCGGCATGGGGTCCGTCTACCTCGCCTACGACGAGAAGCTGAAGCGGAAGCTCGCGATCAAGGTCATGCTCCCCCGGTACGCGGACAACGCCGAGGCGAAGGAGCGGTTCCTCCGCGAGGCCCGCGTCACGGCCGGGATCAAGCACGACCACATCGTCACCGTCTACGAGGCCGACGAGGTCGGCGGCGTCCCGTTCATCGCCATGGAGTACCTCCAGGGGATGCCGCTGTTCGACTACCTCCGGCAGAAGAAGCCGATCGGCCTAGCGCAGGCGGTCCGCGTCGGCCGGGAGGTCGCCGCCGGGCTGAGCGCCGCCCACAAGCGGGGCCTCATCCACCGGGACATCAAGCCGGCGAACATCTGGCTCGAAGCGCCGAACGGCCGGGTGAAGATTCTGGACTTCGGCCTCGCGAAGCCGATGCAGGACGCCGGGCCGGAGCTGACGCACGCGGGGGCGGTCCTCGGCACGCCCGCCTACATGGCCCCGGAGCAGGCGGAGGGGAAGCCGACCGACCACCGGGCCGACCTGTTCAGCCTCGGCGTCGTGCTCTACCGGCTGCTCGCCGGCCAGTTGCCGTTCCCCGGCGACTCGACGATGGCCGTCCTCATGGCCCTCGGCACGAAAAACCCGCCGCCGATCCGGGAACTGAACCCGCAGGTCCCGGACGCGGTCGCGGAACTGGTGACGGACCTGCTGCGGAAGGACCCGGCCGCCCGGCCGGCGTCGGCCGACGAGGTGCTGACCCGACTGAAGGCCGCGGACCGCCGCGACCAACCCCGGCCGGGCGGCGTGGCCGACAGCGGCACGGGAACGAACGTGGTCCCCGTGCCGATCCCGGTCCCGGAGCAGGCGGAGAGCGCGTTCGCGCACCTCGACGAGGAGCCGACGGTCCTGGCCGCGTCCCGGACCGCCGCCACGGTCGCCGACCGCCGCCGCGGGCGGCTGGCGTGGGCCGGCGTCTCCGCGATCCTACTCATCGTCGTCCTGGTCGTGCTATCGTCCGCGCTCAAGCCGCCCCCCGTCAAGGAGACGACGGGCAAGCCGCCGGAGAAGCCGGTCGAGCGGCCGGCGGTCGTGAAGTCGAAGCCGCCGGCCCCGCCGCCGGTCGAGCAGTCGCCGGACCGCCGGGCCGCGACGTGGGCGATCTCCGTCGGCGGGACGGTGCGGGTGAACGGGACGCTGACGGACGTCACGGCCGCCGCCGGCCTGCCGGCCGGCGACTTCGAGCTGACGTTCGTGAAGCTGGAGGGCAACGCGGCGGCGACGGACCAGAACCTGGCCGCGTTCGCCGGCTGCACGAACCTCCTGGAACTCAAGCTCGAGGGCACGCCGGTCACGGACGCGGGGCTGGCCCACTTCAAGGACGGCAAGCGGTTGTTCGTCCTCGGCCTCTCCGGGACGGCGGTCACGGACGCCGGCGTGGCCACGTTCAAGGACTGCCGGTCGCTGACCGTTATCAACCTCGCCGCCACCCCGGTCACGGACGCGGGCCTGAAGCCGTTCGAGGGGTTCCCGGACCTCCGCGAGGTGTGGCTGTACGGCACGAAGGTGACGGACGCGGGGCTGAAGTCGTTCAAGAACTGCCGGCAGCTGTCGCGGGTCGAACTGAACGACACGGCCGTGACGGACGCCGGGCTGACGGAACTGGCCGGGCGGCCGGCCCTCCGGCTGGTGGAGGTGAAGCAGACGAAGGTGACGGCCGCCGGCGTCGCGGCCCTGGCCGCGGCCCGCCCGGAGTGCCGCGTCGTGTGGGACGGCGGCAGCGTCGGGCCGATGAAGGAGTAGGACTCGCGCTTCTTCCGCGCCTCCCCGGCAGGACCGGACGCCCGTACCGCCATTCGGACAAATCCGGCGGTTGCAGTTGAACATTCCCCCGCCAAAAGATTAAGATGTGATTAGCTCGCGCTCCGGACTCATTCGCCCCGTTCTTTTCTCGCCCTTTCCTATCCTTCGAGGTTTGGTCATGTCGAACCGTCTCTCCCGAGGTCGGCCGGCGTTCACCCTGATCGAGCTGCTGGTCGTGATCGCGATCATCGCGATCCTGATCGGCCTGCTGCTGCCGGCCGTCCAGAAGGTCCGCGAGGCCGCCGCCCGCGCGAAGTGTACGAACAACCTGAAGCAGCTCGGGTTGGCCACGCACAACTACCACGACACGAACGGGTTCTTCCCGACCGCCGGCGTGGCCGACGGCCGGCCGCTGTCGCCGGGGCCGTTCGACCAGGCGGGCGAGGGGTCGTGCTGGATCCCGTACGTGCTGCCGTTCATCGAGCAGGGCGCGCTGTTCAGCCGGTACACGTTCCGCGGCGACTCCGGGTGGACGAACACGGCCGGCGGCGCGGCGGGCAGTTCCGCCCGGAACAACGTGGACGTGAGCACCCAGGCGCTCATTACCGTGATGCGGTGCCCGTCCGACCCGCGGCCGCCGCTGGTGAACAACGGGAACAACATCCCGGACCGGCAGATCACCCGGAGCAGTTACGTCGCCATCGCCGGGGCCGTGGACCAGATCGACGGCACGACGGCGTTCCGCGAGCGGCGGAACACCGGGACGGCGAGCTGGTCCGCAGACCACGGCAACACGGCCTGGGGCGGGATCATCGTCCCCGGGTTCAACCGGATCACCGTGGCCTCCGTGACCGACGGGCTGAGCAACACGATGATGATCTCCGAGGAGGCGAACTACCTGTTCTTCCGGGAGCCGAGCGGGCAACTGACGCGGGCCGGGGACTGCGAGATCACGGCGACGTGCAACGGCATCCTCCGCGGCAACAACGCCGGCGGCCGGGACGCGGCCGGAAACGCCCAGCCGATGTTCAACTGGGCCGACGCCCGCGCCCACAACTTCACCACGATCCGGTACCGGATCAACGAGCGGGCGTTCGACCGGGGGGTCAACGGGAGCGGCGTGACCGGGGCCGGGTGGGGCAGCGAGAAGGCGAACGTCCCGCTGAACTCCGCCCACACCGGCGGCGTCGTCGTCGCCGTCGGCGACGGGTCGGTCCGCTACCTCCGCGACTCCGTCGCGCTGGTCCCGCTGGCCAACTTCGCCACCCGCGACGAGGGGGCCGTCCTCAACGGCATCGACTGACCGCGGCCGCCGCGACCACCCCCGCCCCTGGGGCCGGCCGACCCGGCCCCAGGGGTTTCTCGTTCCCCTCCCCCTCACCCCCGAACCACCATGAACCGCATTCTCCTTTACGCCCTCGCGGCCGGGTTGGCCGCCGGGCCGGCCGGCTGCGACGGGAACAAAGGCCCCGTCTACACGAACGTGTCCGGCACGATCACCGTCAACGGCAAGCCGCTGGACAAGGGCACGATCACGTTCACGTCCGACGGCCGGCCGCCGACCCAGGCCGAGATCGTGGACGGCAAGTACGCCGGCCAAGCCATCGTCGGGGCGAACAAGGTCGCGATCTCGGCCCGCCGGAAGGCCGCGGCCGCCAAGGCCATGAACCCGCAGGCGAAGGCCATGATGGACGCCCAGCTGAAGGGCTACGCCGAGAAGGGACCGCCCGGCTCCGGCGGCGGGGGGATGCCGATCGACTCCCCGCTCGACGAGCAGGAAACGCTCCCGGCCGAGTGGAACACGGCCAGCAAGCACGTCCGCGAGGTCGCGGCCGGCGCGCAGAACGCCTTCGACTTCGACATCAAGACGAAGAACTGACCGCCAACGTCCGTTGAACGCGGAGCGGGAGCGTCGGGGTGTGTATCGCGCACACCCCGACGCTCCCGCTCCGCGTTCCGCGGCGCGTTACCTCCCCGGCCGCAATTCGCGCGATATAGTAAACCACGAACGTTTTTTCTCTCCTTCGACCCCCGGTGACCGACCATGGCCGACGCACGCACTCCCGCCCCCACCGCCGAGAAGATGAACGGGGCCGACATCCTCGTTCAGAGCCTCATCCGGCACGGGGTCGAAGTCGTCTTCGCCTACCCCGGCGGCGCGTCCATGCCGATCCACCAGTCGCTCACCAAGGTCACCGACAGGCTCCGCACCATCCTCCCCCGGCACGAGCAGGGGGGCGGGTTCATGGCCCACGGGTACGCCCGCACCACCGGCAAGGCCGGCGTCTGCTTCAGCACGTCCGGGCCGGGCGCGACGAACTTCGTCACGTGCATCGCCGACGCGAAGATGGACAGCGTGCCGATGATCGCCATCACCGGGCAGGTGTCCACCGCCGTCCTCGGCAACGACGCGTTCCAGGAAACGCCGATGGTGGAAATCTGCCGCGGCATCACCAAGCACCACTACCTCGTCACCCGCACGGAGGACATCACGCGGGTGATGAAGGAGGCGTTCCACATCGCCGAGAGCGGCCGGCCGGGGCCGGTGCTGATCGACATGCCGAAGGACGTGCAGGTCAAACAGATCGTGCCGGACTGGGACGCCCCGATGAACCTGCCCGGCTACAAGCCGACCCGCCGGCCGCCGCGGAAGGAACTCGAGCCGATCCTGCAAGCGATCCGCCAGAGCAAGAAGCCGATCATCTACGCCGGGGGCGGCGTCTCCACGAGCGGCGGGGCCGACGCGCTGACGAAGTTCGCCATCAGCACCGGCATCCCGGTCGCGCTGACGCTGCACGGCATCGGCAACTTCCCGGCCGACCACTACCTCTGCCTGCAAATGCTCGGCATGCACGGCACGGTCTACAGCAACTACGCGGTGAACGACGCCGACCTGCTGCTCGCGTTCGGCGTGCGCTTCGACGACCGGGTGACCGGCAAGCTGTCGGAGTTCGCGAAGCACGGGAAGATCGTCCACATCGACATCGACAAGTCGGAGATTCACAAGAACAAGGTCGCGCACGTCCCCGTCCACGGCGACCTGAAGCTCGCGCTCGAAGACCTGAACGCGATGCTGAAGGAGCCGGCGCACGTGGACCTGACCGGCGGCGGGCGGTACACGGAATGGTTCCGCCAGATCGACGAGTGGCGGGAAACGGAGCCGATGAAGTACACGGAACCCGGCCAGGGCCGCATCCTGCCGCAGTACGCGATCAAGCGGCTGCACGAAATCCTGAAGGAGCGGGGCCAACTGGACAAGACAATCCTCAGCACCGGGGTCGGCCAGCACCAGATGTTCGCCGCGCAATACTTCCCGTTCACGAAGCCGCGGAAGTGGGTGACGAGCGGCGGCCTCGGCACGATGGGGTTCGGGCTGCCGGCGGCGATGGGGGCACAGGTGGCGCACCCGGACCACCTGTGCATCGACATCGACGGCGACGGCAGCTTCCTGATGAACATCCAGGAGCTGGCCTGCTGCTACACGGAGAAGATTCCGGCGAAGGTGTTGCTGTTGAACAACCAGCACCTGGGGATGGTGGTGCAGTGGGAGGACCGGTTCTTCGGCAGCAACCGCGGCCACACGTACCTGGGGGCCGGCGACGACGCGGCCCCGTTCCCGGACTTCGTGACGGTGGCGAAGGGCTTCGGCGTGAGCGCGAAGACGGTGTGGGACAAGAAGGACCTTGATGAAGCGCTGGTGGAGATGATCGAGAGCAAGGGGGCGTATGTGCTGGACGTCCACGTCCCGCACCAGGAGCACGTGCTGCCGATGATCCCGAGCGGGATGACGGTGAAGGACATCATCAAGGCGTGAGGCGGCCGCGCCACCCGGTTAGCGTGCGACCCAACGGGTCGCACGCGGAGTCCGTGCCATGATCCAGACCGTCGAAGCCGTCGTCGATGCCTCCGGCCGCGTTCACCTACCGAGCGGGGTTCGCGTTGACGGACGCCGTCGCGTCCTCGTGACAATCCTCGACGAGCCGGCCGACACTCCGAATGAGACGGCCCTACTGTCCGAGAAGTCGCTCGCGGAGGGCTGGAACCGGCCGGAGGAGGACGCCGCGTGGCAGCACCTGCAGCCGGGGAAGTAGTCCTCGTGCCCTTTCCGTTCTCCGACCTGTCGCAAACGAAAGTCCGCCCCGCCGTGTGTCTCGCCGACGCCGGGCGGGGCGATGTCGTTCTCTGCCAGGTCACGAGCAACGCCTACGGCGACTCAAGCGCGATCATGTTGGGCGCGCCCGACTTCGCATCCGGCGGCCTGCTGGTGGCGAGTTACGCGAGACCCGGTAAGTTGTTCACAATGAGCGAGGGCCTGATCGTCCGGTCGGTGGGCGTATTGACGCCCGCCGGGTTCGACCGTGTCCGCGACGCGGTTATCAAACTCCTCAAGCCCTGACCCAAGCTCGAAAACCATGCCCACCGTGCTCGTCACGCCGCGCGAGGTCGCGGCGTTCGCCCCGCGGTTCCAGGACGTGCTCGCCGCCGCCGGCCTCACGCTCGCGGTCCCGCCGCCGGCGGACGCGAACATCCTCACGCCCGCCGAGATGCGGACGCTCCTCCACGGCGTCGAGGCGACCATCGCCGGGTCGGAGGCGTACACGGCCGAGCTGTTCGCGCTCCACCCGCGGTTGAAAGTCGTCGCCCGCGTCGGCGTCGGGTTCGATTCCGTGGACACGGCCGCCGCCACCGCCGCCGGCGTCGCCGTCTGCACCGCCCCCGGCACGAACCAGGAGTCGGTCGCCGAGCACGTCTTCGCGCTGATGTTGGGGTTCACCCGGCACGTCGTCCCGCGGACGAACCTGATCCGGGCCGGCGGGTGGCCGCGGCACTTCAGCTTGCCCCTCCGCGGGACGACGCTCGGCCTCGCCGGCCTGGGGCGGATCGGCAGGGCCGTCGCGACGCGGGCCGCGGCGTTCGGGATGCGGGTCGTCGCCTACGACCCGCTGCCGGACGCGACGTTCGCGGCCGCGTACCAGATCCAACTCGTGTCGTTCCCCGAGTTGCTCGCGGCGAGCGACTTCCTGTCGCTGCACCTGCCGCTGACGCTGGGGACGCGGCACGTCATGAACGCGGCCGCGTTCGCGGCGATGAAGCCGTCGGCCGTGCTGGTGAACACGTCCCGCGGCGGGCTAGTGGACGAGAACGCGCTCGTCGCGGCGCTGACGGCGGGGGAGCTGGCGGGCGCGGTACTGGACGTGCTGGAGGAAGAGCCGCCGCCGGCGGGCCACCCGCTGTTCGCGTTCGAGAACGTGTTGCTGACGCCGCACGCGGCCGGGGTGGACACGCGATCACTCGACGACATGGCGCGGAGCGCGGCCGAGGCGATCGCGTCGATCTGGAAGGGCGAGTGGCCGGAGGAGAAGGTCGTGAACCCGGCGGTGCGGGAGCGGTTCCGGTGGGGCCGTTCGACTGCCTGACTTCCGAAGTCCGGCTTCGACTTCGGAAGTCGAGCGGGGCCGAATACGCGCAGACCGGGAAGGAACGTCCCCGCGCGGGATCGACTTCCGAAGTCGAAGCCGGACTTCGGAAGTCAGCCGACTACAAGTCCGTCCGGAACTTGCCGCAGATGACGTGCTGCTGGCCGTTGAAGAACACGCGGAGCAGCCGGACCAGCACGGCCATGCCGTCGGCGATGCCGCACCCCTGGAACGCGGCGAAGCAGTACCGGGAGGTCGGCGGCGTCAGCGCGTAGCACCCCAGGCCGCCGGCGGACACGTCCAGGCACCGCGCGGTCACCACCGGCTGGATCGAGCCGTCGTCGCCGACCGGGTAGAGCGTCACCGGCATGTCCGTCGGCAGCCGCGGCGTCTTGCGGCGGTCCTCGACGTTCTGGAACGCCGTCCGGAGTTCTTCCATCAGCTGCGGGATGACCTCGATCGAGTCGCGGACGAACACGGCCGTCGGGTCGCCGAACAGCTTGCCGAACAGCTCGACCTCGCCGCACCCGCGGCTCGTCGGCCAGTGGACGGTCAGTTCCAGCCCGGCCTTCTTCGCCCCGGCCAGCCGGCTCCACAGGCCGCCGGTCTGCATGTACTGGCGGAGGACGTAGGTGTGCCTGTCCGGCTGCTCGATCTGGTCGAACCACCCGGCCTCGACCATCGGCTCGCACTTCGTCCGGAGCATGGACGCGGCCATCGTGGTCGGGAACCGGCTGACGAACGTGCCGTCCGTCCGGCGGCCGATCTCGCCGGGCATCTTCGGCGGGTTCGCGCCGGCCGCGGCCTTCGCCAGCACCGCCTCGATGATCTGGTCCGCCCACAGGACCGACTGCGGGGCGTCGAACCCCTGCAGCGCGGACACGGTGACGACCGACCGGATGCCGGGCAGCTTCACCCCCTGCAGGGCCGGGGCGGCCGCGAGTTCCACCGGGTCCGGCGGGTCGAAGCACTCGGTCTTGGGGGCCGGCCGCGGGGCCGGGCGGGGCGGTCCCGCGATCGGGCCGGACGGGCTTGCCGCCGGCCGCTGGCCGACGGTGCGGAGGGCCGGCATCGGGTCCGGCCGCCGCTCCGCCGGGACGGTTTGCGAACCGAGGCCGGGCTGGGAGATGGTCGTGTTCAGCGCCTGCGACGGCACGCCGACGAGCGACGGCGGGCGGGCCGGCGTCTGCTGCCGCGGCGGCATCCAGCCCGGCGGCAGCGAGTCCATCGGCGGTTGCACCATTTGGTCCGTCGCCTGGTCCGCCACCGGGCCGGGCGGCCGGGTGAATCGCGTGTCCATCGGCGGCAGCGTCTCGGCCTGGTTCAACTCCGGTACGGTCGCCGCGATCAGCGCTTGCACGAACGCCAGGCACGACGGGTAGCGGTCGGCCGGGTTCTTCGCCAGCGCCTTCGCCACGACCGGCTGGTCGGCCGGCGGCAGGCCGCCGAGCAGCGGGGCGGACGAGACGTGCGCCAGCATCATCTGCTGCGCCGACCGCGCGACGTACGGGAACGTGCCGGTCATCAGCTCCTGGTAGACGAGGGCGAGGCTGTACTCGTCCGACCGCAGGTGGACCTGGCCGCGGAGGACTTCCGGGGCGACGTACTTCGGCGTCATGCCGCGGTTGAGCATCGGGTTCGTGCCGCCGCCGGCCGTCAGCCGGGCGACGAGGCCGTAGTCGCCGACCTTGACGTGCCCGCTGAGCAGGAACAGGTTCGCCGGCTTCACGTCCAGGTGCTGGAGGCCGTACTTGTGGCTGATGTGGTCCAGCGCCTCGGCCGCGTCCGACAGGTAGCCGAGCAGCTCCGGCCGCGGGATGCCCGGCAGCCCGGCGGCCCGGCACTCGACGTACCGGTGCTCCAGGTGGGCGTCGGCCAGTTCCATGACCATGACGAGTTCGCCGTCCACCAACTCGACCCGTTCGAGCGTCAGCAGGAACGGGTGGCGGATGGTCTTGATCGTCTGGAAGGCTTCGTACTCTTGCTTCAGCGACGTGTTGCCGGTCCCCTCGGTGTCGGGGGCGACGAACTTGACGGCCTTGTGGAGGCCGCCGGGGGCCTCGCACAGCCAGACCTCGCCGAACCCGCCGTGGCCGAGCGGCTCGATGACGCGGTAGCCGGGCAGCGGCTCGTAGCCGGGACTCTTGGCGTACTGGTAGTCGTCCAGGGCGAGGGCCGTGGTCTGGGTGGGCACCATGACTCTGCGGGCGTTCGAGGGCGGATGCGGAACCATTCAAACCTACTTCAGAAATCCGCGCCGCGTCGGGAGATACAGAGAGATGAGTCGAAAATCAGCGGCCGGCGGGTTGCCGGCGGGAAGCTGCGCAAGGGACGATTCCGGCGGCGCGGGAGGATTCAGGCGGCGGAGCGCGCTTTTGGCTTTCACCCCGAAGGGGTGGGAGAAGTTAGCCCAGGGCAAGGAGCGGAGCGACGCCGCCCTGGGTGGGACGGCCACCCGCGCCAGGCAGGCTGAAAGCCTGCGAGCGGCGATCTCACAAGCGGCGGCAACCTCCCGCGCCCAGGGCGTTGCCCTGGGCTGAGCGCTCCCAGGCTTTCAGCCTGAAAACCGGTCAATGGTTGAACGCGAACTCTTTCGAGTTCAGCAGCGCCCACATGAGGTCGGCGAACACGTCGTGCCGCTTCTCGCCGGCGGCCAGCAGCTTCTTCACTGCCGCCCGCTCATCCGTCCGTGGCTGGCGGGACAACGTCCGCAGGAACAGCGCCGTCAGCACGACATCGTCGTCCTTCTCCTTCGCCAGCGTCGAGTAGACCCACCCGGCCGCGGTCGTGATGCGGCTCTGCAACCCCTCGTTGTTCTGCAGGTGCAAGAGCTGCGGGAGCGTCACGTCGCCGCCGCGCTCGCAGGCGCAGGCCGTCACCCGGTCGGACCGGCCGAACATGCGGAGGAACGACGAGTTCAGGTTCGGGTCCGCGACCTGCACCGCCTTCATGCCGACCGGGTAGCCGTCCAGCCGGTCCGGGACGCCGACGGCGTCGCCGATGGCGTCGTGCAGTACCTCGGCGGGCAGCCGGCGGGCGTAGTAGTGCGAGTAGAACCGCGAATCCGTCTCGTTCGTCGGCCGCGTCGCGCTGCTCAGTTGGTACGTCCGCGAGTTCAGCACCAGCCGCATGAGGTGGCGGAGGTCGAACTTCTTCGCCACGAACTCGGCCTTGAGCACCGCCCACAGCGCCGGGACGGTCGGCGGGTTCGTCGCCCGCAGGTCGTCCACCGGCTCGACGAGGCCGACGCCGAGGTAATGCTTCCAGACGCGGTTGACCATCGCGCCGCTGAAGTACGCATTGTCCGGGTTCGTGACCCACGCGACTAACTTCTCGCGAGGGTCGTCCGTCGGCTGCACGTCCGCGGCCGTGCGGTCGAGCGGCTGCGGCCGCAGGAACTGCCCGGTCCGCGGCTGCGTCGTGCCGACCGGGTTCTTGTTCGCGTTCGCGTCCGGGTGGCTGACGCGGAGCGTCGTCGGCTCGCCGGACTTGGCTTCCTTGCGGTCGAGCTTCACCCGGCTGAAGAACGCGGCGAAGTGGTAGAAGTCGTCCTGCGTGTACCGCTCCAGCGGGTGGTTGTGGCACTTCGCGCAGCCGATGCGGGTCCCCAGGAACGCCTGCGCGACCGACTCGCCGACCTCCGACTGCTCAGGGTGCCGGTGCTCGCCGACGGTGACGATGTAATAACCAACGGCCGGCGCGTCCGTGGTCGTGCCCTTCGCCAAGAGCACGTCGCGGGCGATCGCGTCCCACGGCCGGTTGTCCGCGACCTGCTTGCGAATCCAGGCGTGGAACTGCCGGACGCCCTTCACGCCGCGCACGTCGTGGTCCCGCTCCTTACGGTTCTGGAACAGGTCGCCGAGCTGCAGCGCCCAGTAGTCCGTGAACTCCGGCGACGCCAGCACCTCGTCGATCAGCTTGGAGCGCTTGTCCGTGGCCGGGTCGGCGAGGAACGCCCTCACCCGCTCCGGCGTCGGCAGCGCCCCGGCGGCGTCGAGCCAGACGCGGCGGACGAACGCGGCGTCCGTGCAAAGGTCGGACGGCTCGATCCGCAACTCCGCGAGTTTCGCGAAGACGTGCTCGTCGATGGCGTTGTTCTTCGCCACGAAGCGGGCCGCATCGACCGGCCGGTCGAACGGCATCGCGAACACGGCGACGGCGACTTCCGACTGGTACATCACCCGCACGGCCGTGGCCCCGTTCCGCCGCGCGGTGACGAGGCCGGTCGGGGACACGGTCAGGAACGCGGCGTCGTTCGAGTCGAACTTCGCGAGCCACGTCACGTCGGTTCGGGTGCCGTCGGCGAACGTGGCCGTCACGGCCAGCTGCACCGCGTCGCCCGGCTTGAGCGTCTTCGCGTCCGGGGAAACTTCCAGTTTCGTCAACTTCGGCGAATCCTTGATCGGCCCCGGCGCGCCGGCGGCGAGCCAGTCGCGGAGGAGGCGGTACTCCGGCGACGCGACGCCGAACAGCTTCCCGCCCTCGTGCGGGGCGAGGCCGGTCGCCTTCCGTAGCAGCAGGCTGGCGTCCGGGTCGGCCGTGTCGATGCGGCGGCCGTCGAACTCGCGGGTGAGCGACCGGTGGTCCTGGTCCGGGGCGTACCCGCGGAGCGAGAGGCGGAACCCGTTCTGGCCGGAACCCTTGCCGTGGCACGCGCCCTGGTTGCACCCGGCCTTCGTCAGCAGGGGCACGACCTCGTTCAGGAACGACGGCGCGGCGGACGCGGGGGCGGCGAGCAGGAGGGACGCGAGGAGAGCGCGGAGCATGGGAAGGGCCGGCGGGGTGGGAATCGACACGTTGAATTTAATCGACCGTTAATGTCCGAGCAAGGACTGTTCAGCGACTGACTTCCGAAGTCCGGCTTCGACTTCGGAAGTCGATGCGGCGCAGAAGCCTTCGCGGAGACGGCAACCGCCGCTCCTCCCCTTCGACTTCCGAAGTCGAAGCCGGACTTCGGAAGTCGGGTGTATCTTCCTGATTGCATTTTTGCCCGCGACGCGGTAAATTCTCATCACCACCCGAACCGCCGCCTCCCGCCGCCTGGGGCCTGTCATGACCCGCATGACCCGCGACTTCTCGCTCGTCCTCCTCGGCGCGAGTATCCTCACGGCCGGGTACTTCCTCGCGAAATCCCCGGACATGGAGGCGAAGGCCGACGAGCAGGCCGCGGAGCGCGTCGGCGGCGGCGAACGCGACTCGTCCGGCCGCTACCACTACCGGCCGGGGTTCGTGATGGTCTGGGTCCACAGCCCGGTCTACTCCGGCGGCGCGGGCCGGTCCCCGGCCGTCGGCGGCGTGTCCCGCGGCGGGTTCGGCGGCGGCGCGAAGGCGGCCGGGGCGGGGGGCTGACCCCGTGCGGCGACAACCCCTCGACCCCCGCCCGAACTGGCAGGAGCGGGTCGAAAAGTACGGCCTCCACTTCCACACCCTCCGCGGCGAGCCGTACTGGGACGAGTCCGCCTGTTACACCTTCTCGAAGTACGAGATCGACACCATCGAGCGGGCCACCTACGCCCTGTTCGACATGTGTACCAACCTCGTCCAGTACGTCATCGACCAGAAAATGCTCGGCCTGTTCCTCATCCCGCCGGAGTTCGAGGACCTGGTCGTTCAGAGCTGGGAGGAAGAGTACCCGTCGATCTACGGCCGGTTCGACCTGGCGTTCGACGGCGTCGGCCCGCCGAAGATGCTGGAGTTCAACGCCGACACGCCGACCGGGTTGGTCGAGGCGGCCGTCGCGCAGTGGTTCTGGCTCAAGGACGTGGACGAGCGGGGCGACCAGTTCAACAGCATCCACGAGCGGCTGATCGAGGGGTGGAAGGAGATTCACGAGGTCGATGACACGCCGATCCACTTCGCGGCCATCGCCGGCGAGGTGGAGGACTACATCACCGTCGAGTACCTCCGCGACACGGCGATCCAGGCCGGGTTCAAGACCGAGTACCTGGACATCGAAGCGGTCGGCTGGGACAAGAACCAGCGGACGTTCGTGGACCGGCAGTTCCGGCCGATCCACCGGATGTTCAAGCTCTACCCGTGGGAGTGGCTGATCCGCGACAACTTCGGCCAGAACATCCTGGACGGCAAAACCCGCTGGATGGAGCCGGCGTGGAAGATGATCCTGAGCAGCAAGTCGATCCTGCCGCTGCTGTACCAGTTGAACCCGGACTCGCCGTACCTATTGCCGGCGTGGTTCGACGAGCCGACGGGCGTGGACTACGTGCGGAAGCCGATCCACGCGCGGGAGGGGGCGAACATCCGCGTCGTCCGCGGCGGGCAGACGTTTCTGGAAACGGAAGGCCCGTACCAGGTGACGCGGGACGTGGTGTACCAGCAGTTGTTCCCGCTGCCGAGCTACGAGGGGCGGTTCCCGGTGATCGGCAGCTGGGTCATCAACGGCTGGTCGTGCGGCCTCGGCATCCGCGAGGACGACAGCCTCGTGACGACGAACACGAGCCGGTTCGTCCCGCACCAGATGACGGATTGATGACGCGGCACGGTTTCGGCCCCGGATGGGGCCGCGGACTGTAGCCACGGGTGAAACCCGTGGAACGAACGCGCGGGATTTCTGCCCCGGAGGGGCAGCGGAAACTTATGCCGACCCGCAATCGCGAGGTGGCCAAAACATGGCGTACTTGGCCCTGATCCTTTGGACCACATTTTTCGGACTGTTCGCGGTCAGCAACGCCTTGAAATACCGCCGAGAACGGATGCGAAAGCACCTGATCTTGTGCGTGCTCGAGATCGCGTATGTAGTGGTCTTTGCCTTCGTCTGGTACGAAGAGCAATCTTGGGGTCGATAGCACGGCGGAAGAGGTAAACGGTCCTGAACTTCAAAACGTAGGTCCTCCCATGACCCGCATCACCTGCACCTACGGCGAACTCGACGACGAGACGCAGGAGTACCTCCGCGACGTCCACAAGTACGCCGGCAAGAAGTGCCCCGGCGTGTACGTCGAGGGGAACCCCGCCCCGTGGGGGAAGGTCGCCATCGCGGCCGGGCCGATCGTCGCGCTCGTCGGGTTCATCTGGGCGTTCAACACGAACAAGGACGCCTACGCCGCCGCCATGCTGCTGGCCGGCACGGCCATGCTCGGCGGGTGGCTGACGTGGTTCGGGTTCCGCGAACTCCTCGCGGGCAAGGGGAACAAGGTCTACGGCCGGTTCACGTACTTCGACCCCACCCACGTCTACCAGGTCACCGGCGACGAGATCACGCTGACGGAGGTGGCCGCGTTCAAGAAGGTCGTCGCCAAGCAGGGCGGCGTGCTGTTCAGCCTCGGCAAGGACGACAAGGTGTTCGTCCCGCTAGCCCGCGCCGCAAAGGCGGAACTCGTCGAGCGGTTCTACAACGCGATCCTGGACGTGGAGGAGCACGACGACCCGAAGTGGCAGAAGCTCGACCCGGCCGACCTCGGCGGGGTGGCGAAGCACATCGCCGTCGAGGGCGGGTTCCCGATGTCGGCGCGGTCCGCGGACCTCAAGGTGGACCAAATGCCGCAAGAGCCGCGGCAGGAGTCCGGCGGCGGCGGGCTGCTCCGGCTCATGGTCCCGTTCGCCGGGGCCGCGGCGGCGTTCCTCGTCGGGTTCCTGATCTTCAAGTCCACCCGCGACAACGGGGCGTTCAGCGCGGCGAAGGCCGGCGGCGCGCCGGGCCTCCGCGGCTACCTGATGGACGAGCGAAACAAGTCGAACCGGGACGAGGCGAAGAAGCTGCTCGCGGCGATGTACGACGCCCCGATCGCGAAGGTGACGGCCGCGATGCCGGCCGAGCAGGGGAAGGCCCGCGAGGGGCTGCTGGCGGTGCTGGAGAGCCTGCGGGAGGCGACGCAGCCGGTCCTGTCCATGTCCGTGAAGGAGACGAGCGACTTCGACGGAAAGGAAGCCCGCGAGACGCAGATTCGCACCGAGTTGGCCGACGGGCTGGGCCTGTACGTCGGGCAGGAGCTGATCGCGTTCGTGAAGAACCCGGACGACAAGAAGGCACACGTCGAGATCAACTACACCGTGGCGGCGACCGGCGAGGTGACGTGGAAGCCGGTGTTCCGCGTGTCGCCGGACGGGGAGGCCGTCGAGGGGGCGGAGAACAAGTTCAGCTTCGCCGGCGTCGGGGCGGACGCGACCGCCGTGCCGGGGCTGTTGAAGCAGGAGTTCTTTATGAAGTTGTTCCAGTCGGCCCCGCCGCTCCCGCCCCCGCCGCCGGTGATGGACGAGGGCGATTGGTGAACGGCGTTCCGTGGCGAAAAGGGGTCGGGGGGGCATTTTGGGCCAAAATTAAACCCCCCCCGGTTGGGCCCCGGAAGCCGGTAGGCCCCCCCGGCAATAGGGTGTGGGCCGTACGGGTCCCCCGGGT
>NZ_JCABYM010000015.1:55359-88742 GCF_059499385.1 Limnoglobus sp.
TGTTGGAGGGGGGCGTTGGGTCACGGGGTTCCGGGGCATAACTGGGGTGGGTTTTAATTTGGCGCAAAAAGCACCCCCCCCCCCTTTGCGCCACGGAACGCCTGACGGCCCACCGGTCATTCGGGTGTGGCCCTACGGCTTCCCCGGCTTCGCCCGCTTCAGCGGCGTCAGCACCGCCTCCACCTGGGCCGCCTCTTTCGTCATGTTGTTCTTCTTGAAGAACTCGTGCGCCTGCTCGTGGACCTTCACCGCGTACGCCGTCACCTCGTCGCCGCGGGTCTTCGGAACCCGCGGCAGGAACTCCAGGTAGAACTTCGCCAGCTTCTTCGTGCCGTCCTTGTACTTGGAGCAGACGTCCGCCAGCTTGTCCAGTACCCGCGGCACGTACCGCCCCTCGGCCGGGAACTTCGTGATTGTCTGCGCCAGCCCCTCGGCCGCCTTCTTGTAGTCCTTCGCGTCCTCGACGTACTCGGCCCACTTGATCCGGCACTCGCACGCCAGGTCCGGCCGGCCGAGGGCCTCGTACTTCAGCACCGCCTTCTCGAACACGCTGCCCCGCTGCGTCTTGTCCTTCTGGCTCGTCAGGATCGCGTCGAACAGCGACCAACTGAAGTCCGGCGAGCCGGCGAAGGCGGTGAGCGCCCGGTTCGCCAGGTTCACGGCGTCCGGCGGCTCGATCGTCTTGCCGTCCTTCGCGATGTCGGCCAGCTCCACCCACGCCCGCTCGCAGTGCGGGAAGATCTCGAACATTTTCTTCACGAACGCCAGCCGCTGCTTCGGCGGCATCTCCTTCTTCTCCTTCACGTAGGGGTACATCCGCATGAGCAGGTCGGCCTGCCGGGCGTGCTGCGGGGCGACGCCGATGGTCACCAGCCGCCGCTCCAGGTCGCGGTCGGTCGTCTCCCGGCCGGACTTCGGGTCCTCCAGCGTGCCGACGTAGAACTGGTCGCCGAAGTACCGCCCCTCGGAAAGCAGCGCGAACTCGATCTTGTCCTTCGTGACGGCCTTGAGTTCGACCCACATGACCCAGGCGTGCAGCCCGCCGCTGTTCCCCTCGCCGCGGACGTACTCCGCGGGCACGGCGATGCTCTTCGCGACCCGCGCGGCGAAGTCGGCCTGCATGGCGCACACGCCGCCGTACTTCTTGATCCCCTCCAGCGTGTAGTCCTGGTCCGTGAGCCGGCAGTCCCCCTTGCCGCCGCCGTTCCTTTGTTCCGTGCGGAGCATCTCCTTGTCGTAGACGATCTCCTTGTACACGCCGCCGATGCCGGCCCGCTTCTTGATGTAGTTCTTGACGGCCCAGTCCCGCTCGCCGACCGGGGTGCGGTTGTTGACCATGTGAACGAGGAACTCCCACGGCAGGTTCTGCACCACGCCCTTGAGTTCCCCCTCGCGGGAGAGGAGGTACTGGTAGTTCTCCTTCCAGCCGACGGTCAGCGGGTCGGTCGGCAGGGTGCTCCGCGTCCGCCGGGCGTGGCCGCGGTAGTCGTACACGGCCTTCGGGTCGTCCCACACGACGCAGACGGCGACCGCCAGTTCCGCGTGCGCCTTCAGCTTGTCCGGGCCGAGCTTGTACAGCTCGCGGAAAAGCTTCAGCGCCTCCTCGAACTGATCGACCTCCGGGTCGAGGGCGCAGAACAGCGTCTCGCGGAGGTCCGGGTTGTCCTTGAGGAACTTCGTGATGGCGTCGAAGTCGTCGCCGAACCCGGCCTTGAGGTCGGCGGCGTACTTCTTCTCGAAGTAGTCGGCCATGACCGCCCGCACGGCCTTGTACTGCCCCTTCACGAGCAGCTTGTCCGTGGCGAGGGCGTCCACGAAGAGTTGTTCCGGGTCGGCCTGAGCCGCGAGCGGCGAAACAAGCGCGAGGCAAGCGACGGCCAACAGGGAGAGGCGGGCCAAGGACACGGCGGGTTCTCCGGGGGAGTCGAAGGCAGCATTATATCTGACGTGATGAATGGGCGGCAGGTTGCATCCGGCCCAGGTTTTTAGCCCCGTGAACGGGGCTGAAAACCGGCCTCACCCCACCCGCCACCGCTTCACCTGGTCCTCGTCCAGCTCCACGCCGAGGCCCGGCCCGTCGGGGACCCGCGCGTACGGCGGGCCGAGGTCGAGCGGCTTCGTAATCAAGTCCGCCTCGTGGTAGAACGGGCCGATCGTGTCGGCCGGGAACGCGTCCGTGTCCACCTCCGGGAACGCGGCCGCGACGTGCAGCATCGCGGCCGTGCCGACGCCGAGTTCCAGGTTGCTGCCGATGGTACACCGCACCCCGGCCGCCTTCGCCAAGGCCACGATCTCGGCCGTCGCCGCGATCCCGCCGTGCTTGCCGGGGTAGACGCTGAAGACGTCCGCCGCCCGGTGCAGCGACAACTGCCATGCGTCCTGGAGCGTGAACACACTTTCGTCGGCCATGATCGGGGCCGGCGTGTCGCGGCGGAGTTCCGCCAGCGCGACCGGGTCGCCGGCCGGGATCGGCTGCTCCGCGAGCAAGAGGTTCGCGTCCGCGAGCTGCCGCAGGCAGTGCCGGGCCTGCTGGATCGTCCAGCCGCAGTTCGCGTCGATGGTGACGGGCACGTCCGGCCCCGCGACCTCCCGGACCGCCCGCACGCGGGCCACGTCCGTCTCCGGGTCGAGGCCGACCTTCACCTTTACGCACGACACGCCGAGTTTCAGGTGGTCCTCGGCCATCTTCCGGGAGCCGGGCACGTCCCGTGCCCAGACGACGAGCTTGATCCGCACGCGGTCGCGGACCTTGCCGCCGAGCAGTTGGTAGACCGGCAGCCCGACGGCCTTGCCGAAGGCGTCCCACGCGGCCATCTCGACGGCCGCCTTCGTGAACGGGTTGAGCTTGATGATGAAGTCCATCGCCCGGCGGACGGCCGTGATGTCGCGGGCGTCCAGCCCCTTGACGGCCGGCTCGATGTACTCGCGGACGGCGGCGACGGTCCCGGCCTGCGTCTCGCCGGACCAGAGGCCGCTGATGGTGGCCTCGCCGAGGCCGACGACGCCGGCGTCGGTGTGCAGCTTGACGAGGACGTAGGGCGACGTGGCGTGCTCGCCGTGGGCCGTCTTCGCGGTCAGCCCCGTCTTGAGCGGCACGCACACCGGGATCGGCTCGACGCGGGTGATCTTCATGGGGCATCCTGGCGGGTGATCTTCATGGGGCATCCTGGACGGGAAACGCGGGAGGGATGTGGAGGATACCACGGGCGAGAAGAGAAGATAAGGGGAAAGTTGATCCGTGTGGGCTACTCGCCACATAACCGGCGAACGGCAGTATCAGAAAAATCTTTCGCAACCGACCTTGTGTTCCTTGAGAGCCATACTCGAGATGTGGACAAATGGGGACAACAGATGAAGCCGAAACCAATCCGGATGGCAGGGACAGCTACCTTTAATGCGTTCTCATACCTGCTGAACGGTTCATTCAGCTTACTTGAAACTGCCAAAGAGCACTCCCCAGGTTCAAATTACTGCCGTGTTTCAGCTGTACTATTTGCCGCGTTTGCTGTCGAGGCACATTTAGAAGCTATCCCAGAACTCGACTTGCGGTGTAGCCGCCTGATGTCGTAGCCTCTTGGCCTTCCCCGGCAGGAGGCCGACGAATGCCCCGAACCAAGCGGTCCGTGACCCCGCCCGACACCATCTGGGAGGTGCCCGATAGCCTGTGGCCGGTGCTCGAAGACATCCTGCACGAGTTCTACCCGCCGGCCCCGACCGGGCGGCCCCGGGCCGACTTCCGGCGGGTCCTGAACGGCATCATCTACCGCCTCCGGTCGAGTGTCCAATGGAACCGCCTGCCCACCGCGTTCGGGTCCGACTCGACCGTCCACCGGTGGTTCCAGCGGTTCGTGGCCGACGGGGTGTTCGAGCGGCTGTGGGCCGTGTTGGTCGGTGCGTGCGACGACCTGGGCGGGGTGGCGTGGGAATGGCAGTCGGCCGACACGGTCCTCAACAAGGCGCGGTTTGGGGGGACTTCGTCGGCAAGAACCCGACGGACCGGGGCAAGCCGGGCACCAAGCGGGGCGTGCTGACCGAGGGCGGGGGTGGACCGCCGGCGGCGCTCGTCGCCCCGGCCAACGCCCACGACAGCACCCTGATCGGCGGGGTCATCGAGGCGGTGGTGGTGGACCGCCCGCCGGTCGTGGAGCACCTGTGCCTGGACAAGGGGTTCGACACCCCGGCGGCCGAGGCGGCGGTGGTCGGGGCCGGGTACGAGCCGCACATCCGGCGGATCGGCGAGGAGACGAAGCCGACCGATCCGGCGACCGGGCACAAGCCGCGACGGTGGGTGGTGGAGCGGACCATCGGGCGGCTGAACAAGTGCCGGGCCCTCCTCGTGCGGTACGACAAGAAGGCCGAGAACTACCTTGGGCTCACCCAGTTGGCGTGTGCCCTGTTGTGGTGGCGGAAGCTCTGCAAACTGTGCAACGAACCAGTTCTGGGATAGCTTCTTAAACCACGTAGGACAGGATACGATATCATTCTGGGGAAACGTGGAGCGAAAGCCTTCCTGGCAAGACAAGATTACAATCCTTGCGGATCGGCTAAACTTTCAGCTTGATCGTGGAATCCAACCTTTTCAGACCCTGCAATGCATATTTAAGTTTCGCGACCGACTTGCCCACGGGAAGACGGAGACGGAGGAGAAAACTTACCTCTACAGTTCTCGAGCCGATGACGAAAGAAATACTGATCCGGATTCGCTTTCAACATACTGGAGCAACGACGCTGTGCAGTCCGTGCTCAACAACGTCGCTCAGTTTATTACCTTACTTCATAAAGCTGCTGGTTACCCGGATAGGTCCGTCCATACGATCGGGCATGGCAGTTTTGAAGAGCAACAACAAGAGTAAGTTTTTTCATCCTGGAAACCCCTGCATGACTTCCTTCGGCAGCGGCGCGTCGAAGTCGTCGGGCACGGTGAACGCCCCGGCCACCAGGCCGCACGGCCGCGGCATCGGCGGACTCGCGGGGACCGGTCGCAGCTCCGCGACCGGTCGGCCGTCGCGGACGACGAGCAGGCTTTCGCCAGCCTCGGCGCGGTTCATCTGTTCTAACGGGTCGTGTTGAAGGTCGGTCACGGTGATCGTGTTCATGACGCCCATGCTAACACATCCGTCCGCCGGTCACACCAGGAACGCCCGCAGCACGTTCGCCGTGATTCGCGAGACGTGCTCGTCCACCGGCAACGACGCCACGTAGTTGATCGACCCCGCCGAGAACACCCGACCGCCGCCCGGCACGTCGAACGTCCGCAGCTCCGCCCCGCCGTCGTCGGGGTTCGTGCCCTTCGCTAACAGCGTCGTCCCGGCGGGCGAACTCGCGGTCGCCTTGTCCGTCTCGTGGCCGGACGCGCCGCCGGGACACCGCATGTGCAGGCTCTTCTCGCCGAACAGGTCGCCGGCCTTCAGGCCCGTGCCGGCGAAGAACGGGTGGGCCGCGTCGAGCACCCGGTACGGCGCGCCGGTCATCGCGCCGGCCGGGGTGAACGCCACGCCGAGCAGGTTCGCCTCGGACTCGTGCGACCGGTGCAGCCGGCTGTCCTTGCCGCCCATGCCGGCCGGCCACAGGCTCGTCAGCCGGCCGTTGACGCACGACATCGCGTGGCCGGGGTGGAACACGACCTCGCAATTCAGCCCGTTGCCGCCGAGGTACACGAGGCGGCCGCCCTCCTCGAAGACCCACCGCTTCACCCGGTCGTACATGCGGACCGACCAGTACTCCGGGTGGACCGCGATCACCAGCACCCGGTACGCGGACAGGTCGAGCGTGCCGTCGTGTAGCTGCGTCTCGGCGTAGTAGTCGTGGGCGAAGCCGTGCTGCTCCAGCCAGCCGAGCAGCCGCCACTCGGCCGGGGCGAGGTGGCACGCCTGCCGGCCCTCGATCGGGTCGGTCCGCTTCTCGTCGAACGCGATGTCGTTGAACGGTTCCGGCCGGTCGAACGACAGCGGCGGGTAGGCGGCCGCGTTCCAGGTGAAGAACCCGGCGTCCGAGTAGCGTTTCAATTCTTGCCGGGAGTTGACCGTCGGCGTCGGCGGCAGCCCGTCGGCGTGGATGTAGTTGCTCCGGCCGCCGAACGAGTTGTACGCGTTCCAGGTGACGTTCGACGCCAGCACCGCCATCGCCGCGGTCGGCTTCGCCGGCGCGACGACCCACGGGAACGCGAACCGGCGGCCGGAGGTCGTGCTCGCGCGGAAGTAGTAGAGGCCCGACCGGTCCGGCCCGGCGACGTGCTGCGAGTGGACGGAGTTCGCGTACCCGACCTTGTTCCATTCCGCGCCGGTCTGCGTGAAGTCGCCGTCCGGGACGACCTGCATCGTCGCGCGGGGGCCGTGCTCGTCGTGCCAGCCGAGGGCCGTCACGAACTCGGGTTCCGCGCCGTACCGCCAGAGTTCGAGCTTGTACGGCTCGACGGAATGCACGCGGAACTCGGACTTCTCGCCGCTCCGCACCCACTTCGGCCAGGCGTACCCGACGAGCCCGTCGGACAGCAGCCGGAACTGGTGCGGCGTCGGCGACGGCACGAACGCCCGCGTGATCTTCGACCCGTACCCCGGCTTCTGCAGGACGACGCGGTACTCGCCGGGCGGCAGGTCGGCGTGGACCGCGCCGCTGGCGCGCGACCGCGCCTCCCACGACTCGCCGCGGGGGCTGACGAATTCGAGGACGACATCCGCGAGCGCGACGTACCGCTCGTCGCTGACGTAACCGATGAGCATTGGACCTCCGAGAGAAAGTTCACCCAGCGTCACCGAGGCGACCGAGAAAATCAACGGGCGAATGATTCTTCCCTTCGGGAATTCCGCGATCTACGATGGGGTGTCATCCCACCGTCGGAGGTTCACGCGTGCGGCCCGTCCTCGCTCTGCTCGTCACCTTGCTCGCCACCGCCATCGGTTCCGCGGCCGAACCTGGCACTAAAGGAACGATCGACTTCGTCCCGCTCGACGACGCCGGCACGCCGGAACGGTTCCGCCTCGGGAAGCACACGTTCCCGTTCGAGCTGCAACACAGGTACGACCTGCCGGTGAGCGGCGTGCGGGTGTCCGCGGTGCGGTTCCCGTCGCCGGTCGAGTCGCCGCACTCCGAGAACAACACCGTCCACTGCGAATACTTCGCGCCGATGGGGCAGGCCAACGTCCCGGCCGTGATCGTCCTGGACATCCTCGACGGGGCGCAGGTCGTTTCCCGCGGGGAGGCGATGTGGCTGGCGCAGCACGGCGTCGGGGCGCTCGTCGTGCAGATGGCGTACTACGGCCCGCGGCGGCCGACGAAGGAGCGGGTCCGGCTGCTCTCCCCGGACATCGAGCACTCGGTGAAGGCGATCACGCAGACGGTCCTCGACTGCCGCCGGGCGGCGGCATGGCTGGCAGCCCGGCCGGAGGTGAACGCGAAGAAGCTCGGCATCGTCGGCACGAGCCTCGGCAGCTTCGTCGGCGGCGTGACGGCGGCGGCCGAGCCGCGGCTGTCGTCCGCGTGCCTGCTGCTGGGCGGCGGAGACTTGGTGGAAGCGTTCTACAACCACCCGAAGGCGGCCCCGTTCAAGGCCGTCAACGAGTTCCTCGGCGGCAGCACGGCCCGGCTGAAGACGCTGATCGAGCCGGTGGACCCGATTACGTATGCGAATCTGTTGAAGCCGAAGCACCTGCTCTTGATCGGCGCGAGCCGGGACGACGTGGTCCCGCCGGCGGCGATGACGAAGTTGTGGGAGGCGACCGGTCGACCGAAGATCGTGTGGCTGGACGCCACCCACGTCGGAGCGGCCGCCTATGTCTTCCCGGCGATGGCCGCGGTGGTGAAACATTTGAAGGATTAACGGCCGCGGATTGGCACGACACTTCTCGGTCCGCGGCCCGGCCGTTGGCTCGAAATCTGCTGGAAAATGGCTATCGCCCGGCGGGCCGCGCACGGCCCACGGTTTCTCATTTCCAGAAGGAGGTAAAGCCATGAACTACAAGCACATCCTGCTCGTCGGGGGTCTGCTCCTGGCGACCAGCATGACGGCCGACGCGCAACGCCGCGGGTGGTCCCGCGGGGGGAACTTCGGCGGCGTCAGCTTCGGGGTCGGCGTCGGGCCGTCTTGGGGGAACAACAACTTCGGGTACGGCCGGGGGTTCAACAACTTCGGGTACAGCCCTTACGGGTACAACAACTTCGGGTACGGTCGGGGCCTTAGCTTCGGCGTCGGCAACTCGCCGTACTACTACGGCGGCAGCCCGTACTACGGCGGGTCGTATTACGGCCAGTCGTACTACAACACCCCGTCGTACTACAACACGCCGACCTACTCCTACAGCACCCCCACTTACTCCTACTCCACGCCGGGCACGACCTACGCGACGCCGCAGTACGTCACGCCGGCGACGTACACGCTCCCGGCCGGGTCGGAGTGGGGGCTGAAGATCACCGAGCTGCCCGCGGGCAACGCGAAGACCGCCGGGCTGGAGATGGGCGACGTGATTCTCAAGGCGGACGGCAAGCGGACGCAGACGTTCGACGACCTCCGCAACGCGCTCACGGCCACGAGCAAGAAGGTGGTGGAGATCGAGTACGTCGATGCCGCCAGCGGCCGGACGCAGGTGCAGAACGTCGCGGTGAACAACACCAAGATCGGCGTCACCGTCGAGGAGACGCCGGTGACGATTAAGTAACGACCGACTGTTCCCCGGAAGCCGAGGTGCTGGAAGCGGGCCTCGGCTTCTTCGTTTTTGCCCCCCCCGCGGTGGCCGGCCGCGGGCGCGGTCGTACCGTGGTGGGTAGTCCGCGCCCGAACCCTCCCCGACGGACACCGGCCATGCCGCGCCTCGTCAGTTTGGTTGTAGCCCTCACGCTCGTGGGTGCCGCCCGCGCCGCCGACCCGCCGCGGCCGAACGTGCTGCTCGTCCTCGCGGACGACCTCGGGTTCGCCGACATCGGCTGCTACGGCGGCGAGATCGCCACCCCGAACCTCGACGCGCTCGCGGCGAACGGCCTGCGGTTCCGGCAGTTCTACAACGGCACGCGGTGCTGCCCCAGCCGGGCGAGCCTGATGACCGGCCTCTACCCGCACCAGGCCGGCGTCGGGAACATGAACAACCAGACGGCCGCCCCCGGCTACCGCGGCTATCCGCAGCCGAACACCGTCACCATCGCCGAGGTGCTGCGATCCGCCGGCTACCACACGTCGATGGTCGGAAAGTGGCACCTGAGCGCCGGGCCGAAGACACCGCGGCCGACGGACCGCGGGTTCGACGAGTTCTACGGGATGGTCGGCGGGTTCAACTCGTTCTTCCAGGAAGACCCGTTCTACACCCGCCTGCCCGCCGACCGGACGAAGCGGCCCTACGCGAAGGGCGCGTTCTACAGCACCGACGCATTCGGCGACTACTCGCTCGACTTCCTGGCACTCGCCCGGCGGCAGAAGAAGCCGTTCTTCCAGTACCTCGCGTTCAACGCCCCGCACTTCCCGCTGCACGCGAAGGCCGAGGACATCGCGAAGTACGCCGACACGTACACGAAGGGCTGGGACCAGCTCCGCGAGGCCCGGCTGAAGAAGCAGGTCGAGATCGGGCTGTTCCCGACTGGGACGCCACTCTCGCCGCGGTCCGGGTTCACGACGCGGCAGGACTTCCTTCGCAAGGGGGAGAACCCGGCGTGGGACACGCTCCCGGCCGACCGCCGCGCCGACCTCGCCCGGCGGATGGCCGTGTTCGCCGCGATGGTCGATCGCATGGACCGCACGATCGGCCGCGTCGTCGAAGATTTGAAGACGCACGGCGAGCTGGACAACACGCTGATTCTGTTCCTGTCCGACAACGGGGCGTGCGCCGAGTGGGACCCGTTCGGGTTCGACGAGAGCAGCGGGCCGAAGAACGTGCTGCACGCCGGCGAGAGGCTGGCCGCGATGGGCGGGCCGGGGACGTACCACAGCTACGGCAGCGGGTGGGCGAACGCCGGCGGTACGCCGTTCCGGATGTACAAGCACTACTGCCACGAGGGCGGCATCCGCACGCCGTTCATCGCACACTGGCCGAAGGGCATCGCGGCGAAGAACGAGTACCGCGACCAGCCGGGTCACCTGATCGACGTGATGGCGACGTGCGTGGACCTGTGCGGGGCGAAGTACCCGGCCGAGTTCAACGGCCACGCGATCACGCCGGCGGAGGGAACGAGCCTGGCCCCGGCGTTCGCGAACAAGCCGCTGCCGCGGGAGCAGTTGGCGTGGGAACACGAGCGGAACCGGGCGATCCGCGTCGGGAAATGGAAACTCGTGGCGAAGTCCGGGGTTGAATGGGAACTGTTCGACATCGAGGCCGACCCGGTGGAACTGACGAACCTCGCGGCGACGATGCCGGACAAGGTGGCCGAGTTGTCCGCGAAGTGGGACGCGTGGGCTAAGCGCGTCCAGGTCGTCCCGCGGCCGGGGGAGAAATAGAACCATGTTTCGTGTAATCGTGTTGCTCGCACTCCTCCTCACCGCCCCCGGCGTCGCCGCCGCGCCGCCGCACGTCGTGCTGTTCCTCGCGGACGACCTGAGCCTCGCCGACTGCTCGCCCTACGGCGGGAAGGAGGTGCCCACCCCGAACATGGCCCGGCTCGCCGCGGCCGGGAAGACGTTCACGCACGCGTTCGTCGCGTCGCCGAGCTGCGCCCCCAGCCGGGCGGCGCTGCTCACCGGCCTCGACCCGATGCGGAACGGGGCGATGCTCAACCACAGCCGGCCGAAGGCCGCCCTCAAGAAGTGGCCGGCCTACTTTAAGGGCCTCGGGTACGAGGTCGTCGCCATCGGGAAGGTGGCCCACTACGCGCAGGTCACCGAGTACGGGTTCGACCACGCCAGCCACTTCAAGTACCACGAGGACGCCTGCATCCCAGAAGCGGTGAAGTGGCTCGCGGCCCGGAAGGGGGACAGGCCGTTGTGCCTCGTCGTCGGCACGAACTGGCCGCACGTCCCGTGGCCGAAGGACGCGAGGGCTGCGCCTTCGGTCCCGCCGGCGCTCGTGGACACGCCGGAAACCCGCACCGCCCGCGGCCGCTACCTCGCGGCCGTCGCGAACGCCGACCGCGACCTCGGCCTCGTGTACGACGCCGCGGCGAGGCACCTCGGCCCGGACGTGCTGTTCGCGTTCACCAGCGACCACGGGTCGCAGTTCCCGTTCGGGAAGTGGAACTGCTACGACGCCGGCGTCCGCACGCCGCTCGTCGTCGCGTGGCCGGGCAAGGTGAAGCCGAACACCACGACGGCCGCGATGGTGGGCTGGATCGACCTGCTGCCGACGCTCGTGGCCGCGTGCGGCGGGGCCGAGCCGAAGGACATCAGCGGCGAGTCGTTCCTTGGCGTGTTGGAGGGGAAGGCGGACAAGCTCCGGGACAAGGTGTTCCTCACGCACAGCGGCGACGGGAAGATGAACCGCTACCCGATCCGCGCCGTCCGCACGGTCGGTTGGAAGTACGTCCGTAACCTCGACCCGACGGCCGAGCACCACACACACGTGGACAAGGGGAACGAGGGGGCCGACGGCCGCCTCTACTTCGACTCGTGGGTGTCGAAGGCGAAGGCCGACCCCGCGGCCGCGGCGGTCGTGAAGCGGTACCACACCCGCCCGGCGGAGGAGCTGTTCGACCTGACGGCCGACCCGACGGAGCAGAAGAACCTCGCCGCCGACCCGGTTCACGCCGAACGACTGAAGCAACTGCGGGCCGACCTCGATGCCTGGATGAAGGCCAACGGCGACGCCGGCCTCGCGACTGAGAAGGCCCTCCCGGACCCCCGCCCCAACGCGAAGTGAGGAACCCCGTGCGTACCCTCTCCCTCCTGTTACTGTTCGCCGCCGCGGCGACGGCCGCCGAGCCGGCGAAGAAGCCGAACGTCGTGTTCATCCTCGCCGACGACCTCGGCTGGACCGACCTCGGCTGCCAGGGGTCGAAGTTCTACAAGACGCCGAACATCGATAAACTCGCGGCCAGCGGCCTGCGGTTCACGAACGGCTATACCTGCGGCCCGAACTGTCAGCCGACCCGCGCCGCGCTGCTCACCGGGCAGTACGGCCCCCGCACCGGCGTCTACACCGTCGGCGGCATCGACCGGTTCGACTGGAAGGCCCGCCCGCTGCGGCCGGTGGACAACGTCACAAAGCTGCCGCTCGACCGCAAGACGATCGCCGACGTAATGAAGGCCGCCGGGTACGCGACCGCCATGTTCGGCAAGTGGCACCTCGGCGAGGACGCGCAGCACCACCCGGCGAAGCGCGGGTTCGACGAGGCGATCGCCTCGGCCGGCAAGCACTTCGACTTCGCCACGAACCCGAAGGTGGACTACCCGAAGGGGACGTACCTCGCGGACTTCCTGACGGACAAGGCCGTCGGGTTCATCGAGCGGAACAAGGACAAGCCGTTCTTCCTGTACCTGCCGCACTTCGGCGTCCACTCACCGCACCAGGCGAAGCCGGAGTGGGTCGCGAAGTTCAAGGACGCGGCGACGGCCGGCGGGCACGTCAACCCGACCTACGCGGCGATGATCGCGAGCGTGGACGAAAGCGTCGGCCGGGTGCTGGCGAAGCTCGACGAGTTGAAGCTGGCCGAGAACACGGTCGTCATTTTCAGCAGCGACAACGGCGGCGTCGGCGGGTACGTCCGCGAGGGCGTGAAGAAGGCCGGGGATGTGACGGACAACGCCCCGCTGCGGTCCGGCAAGGGGTCGCTGTACGAGGGCGGCGTCCGCGTGCCGTGGGTGGTGCGGTGGCCGGGGAAGGTGACGCCCGGCGTGTCGGACGTGCCGGTCATCAGCGTCGATCTGCTGCCGACGCTGCTGGAACTGTCGGGCGGCGCGGCCCCGGCGAACCAGCCGCTCGACGGCGCGAGCCTCCTGCCGTGCTGGACCGGGAAGGCCGGGCCGGAGCGAGACTTGTTCTGGCACTTCCCCGGCTACCTGGGGGCGGGGCAAGGCTCGTGGCGGACGACGCCGGCGGGGGCGATCCGGTCCGGCGACTGGAAGCTGATCGAGTTCTTCGAGGACGGCCGCAAGGAGCTGTACGACCTCCGCGCCGACGTGTCGCAGAAGACGAACCTCGCGGAGAAGGAGCCAGAGAAGGCGGCGGCGCTGCACGCGAAGCTGGTGGCGTGGCGGAAGGCCGTGTCCGCGCCCATGCCGACGATGAACGGGAAAAAGAACTGACTTCCGAAGTCCGGCTTCGACTTCGGAAGTCGAACGGGGCCGGCGGCGACGGGATGTGAGGAACGCCCCCGCGACTATCGACTTCCGAAGTCGAAGCCGGACTTCGGAAGTCTGGGTTTTTCCCCCGGAGTTCTCCCCCATGTTCCGCCTCTCCCTCCTCGCCCTCGCGCTGCTCGCCGGCCCGGCCGCGGCCCGGCCGAACGTCGTTTGGATCGTCGTGGACGACATGTCCGCGCACTTCGGCTGCTACGGCGAGAAACTGATCCGCACGCCGCACGTGGACCGGCTCGCGGCCGAGGGGACGCTGTTCCGGAAGGCGTTCACCACCGCCCCCGTCTGCTCGCCGTGCCGGTCGGCGCTCGTCACCGGCTGCTACCAGACGACCATCGGCGCGCACCACCACCGCAGCGGCCGCGGCCAGCCGATCGCGCTCCCGGCGGGCGTCACGCCGGTCCCGGCGCTGTTCCAGAAGGCCGGGTACTTCACCTGCATCGGCGGGCACAACGCGAAGGGGAAGGCCCTCGGCAAGACGGACTACAACTTCGCGTGGGACAGGGCGATGTACGACGGCAACGACTGGGCCGGGCGGAAGCCGGGGCAGCCGTTCTTCATGCAGGTGCAGCTCCACGGCGGGAAACACCGCGGGCAGGGGCCGAACAAGAACTGGCAGGGCCGCGTCCAGCGGGAACTCGGCTCGAACACGAAGCCGGACGCCGTGACGCTGCCGCCGTACTACCCCCGCGACCCGGTGATCCTCCAGGATTGGGCCGACTACCTCGACTGCTGCCGCTACACGGACAAAGAGGTCGGCGACGTGCTCGCCCGGCTGGAGAAGGAGAAGCTGCTCGACGAGACGGTCATCTTCTTCATGACCGATCACGGTATCAGCCACGCCCGCGGCAAGCAGTTCCTGTACGACGAAGGGACGCACATCCCGTTTGTCGTCCGCGGGCCGGGGATCGGGAAGGGCGTCGTTCGCGACGATTTGATCGAACACATCGACATGACGGCCGCGTCGCTCGCGCTGGCCGGGATCGAGATTCCCAAGTGGATGCAGGGCCGCGACGTGCTGGCGAAGGACTACGCGAAGCGGGACGCGGTGTTCTCGGCCCGCGACCGGTGCGACGAGACCATGGACCGCATCCGCAGCGTCCGCACGGACCGCTTCAAATACATCCGGAACTACCTCAACCAGCGGCCGCTGCTCCAGCCGTGCCGGTACAAGGACGAGAAGGCCGTCGTGAAGACCCTCCGCGACCTACACGGGGCGAAGAAACTCGACGCGCTGACGGAGAAGCTGCTGTTCGCCGAGACGCGGCCGGCGGAGGAACTCTACGACCTGGCCGCCGACCCGCACGAGCTGACGAACCTCGTCGCCGACCCGGCGCACGCGACGACCCTCGCGGCGTTGCGGAAGAAGCTCGCCGACTGGGAGGAAGCCACCGGCGACAAGGGCCGCACGCCGGAGCCGATGGAGCGGTACGACGCGGAGATGAAGGTCTACCTCGGCGGTGCAAAGAAGGGGAACGAGGAACTTCAACGGAACATCGACCTCAACAGGAAGTGGGCGAAGGAGGGGAAGTGATGCCGCGCTTACTACTGATCGCGTTCGTCCTGGCGGCATTGCCGGCCGCGGCCGCCGAGCCGGGGAAGAAGCTGAACGTGCTGTTCATCCTGTCGGACGACATGCGGCCGGACCTCGGGTGCTACGGCCACCCGGCGGTGAAGTCGCCGAACCTCGACGCGCTGGCGAAGGCCGGCGTGCGGTTCGACCGGGCGTACTGCCAGTACCCGCTGTGCAACCCCAGCCGCAGCTCCATGCTCACCGGCCGGCTGCCGACCGCGACCGGCGTTCTGGACAACACCGCGAGCGTCCGCCAGTTGCACCCGGACTGGGTGACGTTGCCGGAACACTTCAAGAAGAACGGGTACGTCAGCCTGCGGACCGGGAAAATCTTCCACGGCGGGATCGACGACCCGCAGTCGTGGTCGGAAGGGGCGGAGCCGCCGCGGAACGCGCCGCCGGCGAAGGTGGACCCGAAGGAGCGGGCGAAGCAGTCCGACCGAATCGTGAAGTTGACCGGCGACGGCGAGAGCCACGGGGACTTCAAGACCGCGGACCGGGCCGTGCAGTTCCTCCAGCAGAACAAGGACAAGCCGTTCTTCCTGGCGTGCGGGTTCACGAAGCCGCACAGCCCGCCGACCGCGCCGGGCAAGTACTTCGATCTGTACGACGTGAAGGCGGTCCCGCTCCCGAGGACGTTCGCGGCGAAGCCGACGCTGCCGGACGGGTTCCCGAAGCCGGCGCTGACGCCCAACGGCGACCTGTTCATCCAGCGGGACGCGACCGACGCCGAGGCGAAGGAGGTCATCCGCGCGTATTGGTCCAGCGTCTCGTGGACGGACTGGAACGTCGGCCGGGTGCTGGGGGAGCTGGACAGGCTCGGCCTGCGGCAGAACACGGTGATCGTGTTCTGGGGCGACCACGGCTACCACCTCGGCGAGAAGGGGAAGTGGTCCAAGCACGGGTCGCTGTTCGAGGTCGGCACGCGGGTCCCGCTGATCGTGGCCGCGCCGAACATGAAGGCGAACGGGCAGGCCGTGACGCCGCCGGTGCAGTCGCTGGACATTTACCCGACGCTGTGCGAGCTGTGCGGCCTGACGCCCCCGGCCGGGCTGCACGGGCACAGCCTGACGCCGCTGTTGGCGGACCCGAAGGCGGCGTGGGACCACCCGGCGTACACGGTGGCCGGGAACGCGAAGAACCTGGGCGTGTCGGTCCGGACGGCGACGCACCGCTACGCCGAGTGGAACGGCGGGGCGAACGGCGCGATGCTGTTCGACGCGGCCGCCGACCCGGACGAGCAGACGAACCTCGCCGCCGACGCGAAGGCGGCGGCCGTGCGGGAGAAGCTGGCGGACCTGGCCCGCGCCGCGGCGAAGTTGAAGTGACCCGCCCTACGAGCGAACCGCCACCCTCACGGACCCCCCTCATGCTCCGCTCTCTCCTTTTGCTCGCCCTCTTCGCCGCACCGCTCCCGGCCGCCGACCGGCCGAACGTCGTCGTCGTCCTCATGGACGACTTCGGCTGGGGCGACCCGTCGTGCTACGGCAACACGATGGTGAAGACGCCGAACATCGACCGCCTCGCGGCCGAGGGCGTACGGTTCACGCAGGGGTACGTCGCCGCCCCCATCTGCTCGCCGTCGCGGTGCGGCCTCATCACCGGCCAGTTCCCCGCCCGGTGGAAGATCACCAGCTTCCTGCAAACCAAAGCCGGGAACGCCGCGTGCGAGATGGCCGACTTCCTCGACCCCCGCGCCCCGTCGCTGCCGCGGATGCTGAAGGACGCCGGGTACGCGACCGCGCACGTCGGGAAGTGGCACCTCGGCGGCGGCCGGGACGTGACGAACGCCCCCCCGTTCAAGGAGTACGGCTACGCCCTCGGCCTCGGAACTTACGAAAGCCCCGAACCGGCCGCGCCGCTCGGGCTCAAGACGACGCCCTGGGGGCCGCAGGACAAGCTCGAACCGCAGCAGGTCCCCCGCCACGAGCGGACGAAGTGGATGGTCGATCAGACGCTCGACTTCCTGAAGAAGAACGCCGGGACGCCGTGCTTCGTCAACCTCTGGCTGGACGACACGCACACGCCGTTCGTGCCGTCGGAAGCGCAGATCAAGGCCGTAAAGGCCGTGGGCGAGGGCGACCAGAAGACGCGGTACAAGGCGGTCCTCGCCACCGCGGACCAACAGATCGGCCGGCTGCTCGACGGGCTGAAGGGGACGAACACGCTGGTCCTATTCCTCGGCGACAACGGCGCGTCGCCGCCGTTCGAGCGGGAGCGGGTCGGGGGCTTGCGCGGGCAGAAGCTCAGCCTGTACGAGGGCGGCGTCCGCGTGCCGTTCGTCGCGTGGTGGCCGGCGGCCGTGAAGGGTGGCGTCACGAACGAGAAGACTGTCATCGCGTCCGTCGATTTCGTCCCGACGCTGGCCGCCGTCTGCGGCGCGAAGCTCCCGGCCGGGTACGCCCCGGACGGCGAGGACATGACGGCCGCACTCAAAGGCGAAACCCCGACCCGCACGAAGCCGCTGTTCTGGGAGTACGGCCGCAACACGACGTCGTTCGCCTTCCCGAGGGACGCGAAGCACCGTAGCCCGAACGTGGCGGTCCGGGACGGCGACTGGAAGCTGCTCGTCAACGCCGACGGCACGGGCGCGGAACTCTACGACCTCAAGGCCGACGCGAAGGAAACCAAAAACGTCGCCGCCGACCACCCGGCCGAGGCGACGAAGCTGACCGCCGCCGCCCTCGAATGGAGGAAGTCTCTCCCATGACCCGCCTGCTGTTGACGATTTTCCTGCTCGCACTCGGAACGTCGGTGACCGCCGCGCCGAAGCCGAACGTGCTGCTGATCCTCGCGGACGACCTCGGGTTCTCGGACCTCGGTTGCTACGGCGGCGAGATCGACACGCCGAACCTGGACGCGCTCGCGAACAACGGCCTGCGGTTCACCCGGTTCTACAATACCGCCCGCTGCTGGCCGACCCGCGGCGCGATCCTCACCGGGTACTACGCGCAGCAGATCCGCCGCGACGCCGTGCCGGGCGTGCCGAGCGGCAACCGCGGTGTCCGCCCGATGTGGGCGAAGCTGCTGCCGGACCTCATCAAGCCGCACGGCTACCGGTCGTACCACTCCGGCAAGTGGCACATCGACGGCCTACCTCTCGCGAACGGGTTCGAGCGGTCGTACAGCCTCAACGACCACGACCGGCACTTCGCGCCGAAGAACCACACGCTCGACGACAAGAAGCTGCCCGCCGCCGAGCCGAATGGCAGCTACTACTCCAGCACGGCCATCGCGAACCACGCCCTCGGGCAGTTGCAAGACCACCTCACGGCCCACGCCGACGAGCCGTTCTTCGCGTTCGTGGCGTTCACCGCCCCGCACTTCCCGGTGCAGGCCCCGGCCGAGGACATCGCGAAGTACAAGAAGAAGTACCTCGCCGGGTGGGACGCCCTGCGGGACGAACGGTGGAAGCGGATGAAGGACTTGGCCCTCGGCGATTCGCTCCCGCCGGTCGAGCGGGACGTGGGGCCGCCGTATGCGTTCCCGGACGCGATCAAGAAGCTCGGCCCGAACGAGGTGAACCGGCCGCTGCCGTGGGCCGACCTGACGCCGGAGCAGCAGAAGTTCCAGGCGGACAAGATGGCCGTCCACGCGGCGATGGTGGACCGCATGGACCGCGAGATCGGCCGCGTCCTCGCCGTGCTGAAGGCCGCGAAGAAGCTGGACGACACGCTCGTCGTGTTCCTGTCGGACAACGGGGCGAGCGCCGAGATGATGGTCCGCGGCGACGGCCACGATCCGCACGCGGAATGCGGGACCGGGGCGACGTTCCTGAGCATCGGGCCGGGGTGGTCGGGCCTGTGCAACGCGCCGTTCCGCCGGCACAAGACGTGGGTTCACGAGGGCGGCATCCACACGCCGTTCGTCGCCCACTGGCCGGCCGGCATCGCCGCGAAAGGGGAACTGCGGGCCACGCCCGGCCACGTCATCGACTTCGTGCCGACGGTGCTGGAACTGGCAACGGGGAAGGCGACGCCACCGGCCAACGCCCCGCCGTTCGCCGGCCGCAGCCTCGTCTCCGCGTTCGCGAGGGACGTGGCCGTCGAGCGCGACTCGCTGTGGTGGCAGCACGAGGGGAACCGCGCGCTCCGCGTCGGCGACTGGAAGATCGTCGCCGCCGGGAAGGACGCCGCGTGGGAGCTGTACGACCTGAAGGCCGACCCGACGGAAGGGAACGACCTGGCGAAGGCGAAGCCGGAGAAGCTCCGCGAGCTGGCCGCGCTGTGGGAGAAGCAGACGGCCGCCCACGTCGCACTGGCGAAGCGCGACGTGCCGGCGAAGAATCCGTGAGCTGATTTGTAGGGCGGGTCTAGGCTTTGCGCCGACCCGCCGGGGCTGCCGGGCGCGACGGCGGGTCGGCGCAAAGCCTTGACCCGCCCTACGGGATTGCCGGGTCGCCCGCGTCGCGGTGACGAAGAAGCCGTAACGGACCGCCTAGCTGCCGACAACTTCCTTCTCGAAGATCAGCTCGAAGTACGACGCCATGCCGTAGGCCGCGAGGCCCGGCGCGAAGATTTGCACCAGCCGCCAGCCCTGCTTGGCGTGGTCGTGGACCACGTCCTGGTACGACTCCCGCGCGGCCGCCGACGGGACGCCGCTGCCGGTCAGCATCGCGGAACTCTGCTCCAGCCGGACGAACAGGTACTCGTAACGGGCGCTCATAAACCCCTCCCGGTTGGTGGAAGAATCACGTCGGCTTTATCGCCCCACGGTCGGCGGCGGCGGTCGAGTACGTCGGGTCGGCCTCGGCCCACGTCACGTCCGTGGACGGGCCGTAGATCGCCGGCACGAACGCCGCCCCGCCCAGCCGCAGCCATGCCTGCACTTGCGTCCGGTGGTGGCAGGTGTGCAGCACCCGCCGCCAGAACGTCCACACCCGCTGCCGCCGCAGGCCGCCGAAGAACGGCATCTCGCCGAGCCACCAGTCCGCCGACGCCGCCGCGAACTGCGGCAGCCGCAGCTTCGCCAGCCACACGTACTTCTCGACGTACGCCCCCACCGGCGGTTTCTCCCCGATCGGCAGCAATTGATCGACCGCCGGCTCCTGCGTGCCGACGAACTGCGCGAAGAACCGCCGCTCCGAGAGCAACTGGTGGACGAGGATCGTGCGGACCGGGTTGCACTTCTCGTGCGGCCGGTAGTCGAGCAGGTCGTCCGGGATCGACCGCCACATCCCGGCCGTCTTGTTCGTCTCGCTCGCGTAGGTGTCGAGCAAGTGCTGGAACGCCGGGTCCGCCGCCGCCGGCACGTCCGCGTCCGGGATGGCCGTCCAGTCGTAGTGCATCGCGTACTCCTTCAACCCTTCCGCCGAACGCCTTGGGGCGGCGGAAGCGGCAGCGCGTCCGGGCAGTCCGGGAGCAACTGCCGGAGCTTCGTCCGGTCGCCGCGGACGCCCTCGCCGTCGATGAACGTCCACGTCGCGCCGCCGTCGGCCGACTCGCCGATCAGGTAGGACGGCTTGTCATACACGGCCCCGCCCGGCCCGGTCATGTCCATGTCGAACGGCACGACCGCGTACACCCGGCCGCCCGCCGCGACGAGGTCCGACGGCTCGGCGAGGATAATTTCCTTGATGCTGAAGCCCTGGCCCCTCATCTTTTCCATGGCCGCGGCCAACTGTTCCTTAAACCGTGCCTTCCCGCCGAGGCCGTTGACGACGGCCGCGTGCGTCAGGTCGGCCATCCGGTCGTGGTCCGCCTCCAGCATGGCCCGCCGGACCTCGCCGGCCTGGGCCGTCAGCGCCTGCCGGGCCTTCTCCTGCTCGGGCGGCTTGGCCGAGCAGCCGACCGCCAAGATGACGAACAGGCACGCAAATCGTCGTCTCATTCGGCTTCCTCAATTCGGGGACCGACGGCGGGCCGGTTTCATCGCGGCCCACTTCTTGTAGTCCTTGAACCGGAACTCGCCCTCGATCTCGACCTTCGTGGACGGCTTGCTGCCGTCGTAGTGGTTCACGTCCTTCGTCACGGCCGTCCAACGCACCTCGAACCGGTCGGCCGTCCGCGACACGATGGCGATCTTGTTCTTACGCAACGGCTCGTGCTCACAATAGTACATCAGCGACATGCACGAGTCCTCGGCGTCCGTCTTCGTGCCGGGGACCGAGAGCGTCCGGCCGACCAAGTTCGCCGCGTCCAGGGCCGGCAGCTGGACGCCGACCTCGGCGGTCGGGGCCATCCCCAGCTCGGCCGTGTCCGCACACCGCTTCGCCCGCTTGTCGTCGGCCACGGCCTCGAACCAGAGCGTCACGCCGCCGGCGTGCGACGCGATCGCGAACATGACGGCCTTCTTCAACCGGTACACCTCGTCGCCGTTGAACCGGCGGAGGACGAACCGGCCCCGCGGCCGCTTCTCGACGACCGGCGGGGGCACGGCCTTCGGGTGGTCCCACCGCCACTGCTCGAGCGGCTGGTACTGGAGGAAGCCCCACGCCCCGGCCCCCGGCTCCTGGAGTGCCTCGTCCGCCGGCCCCGGCGGGAGCGTGCCGATGCGGACGAAGTCGTCGGGCGGCGGGCCGAGCACCCACGCGGCGCACGGCCGGCCGCCCCAACTGTGGTGCGTGAGCGCCAGGTGCGTCCGCAGCGCCTTCGTCCGCGTGGTCGGGGCCTTCGGGCCGAACCAGGCGCAGCCGACGACCAGCCGCAGCCCGGAAGCGCTGACCAGCAGCACCCGGCAGGCGGTGAACCGGCCGTCCGCGAGCGGGACGGCGAACACGTCGCCGACCGCGGCCGGCGGGACGGGCGGGGCCTTTTTCTTCGCCATGCGATCCTCGGCCGGGTTAGTCGTAGGCCCCTTGCGGGTGGTCGCCGAGCCGCCGCGGCTCCGACCACCGTGCTTCGGACTTGCTCTGAACATCGACCCTTCCGCTCAGGACTTCCACCCGGCGTTTTGAAGGACGACCCGATACCCGTCGGGGTCCGCGAACGTCTTGCCGTGCCGGTCCCAGTACGGGTTGAACGCCGGGACCGGGGCGTACCCGGCCGCCCCCAGCCGGGCCACGGCCCGCTCCCACGCGGCGCGGTCCGGCAGGTAGAACACGAGCAGGTTGTCGTCGGTCGGGGCGCGGCCGACCGGGTGGCCGGCCGTGCGGGTGAACTCCAGGTGGTACGCGGCCCCGGCCCGGCCGAGCATCACGCCGTCGAACCCGTCGTGGTCCCGGAACTCGGAAAGAATGTCGAACCCCAACCCGTCGCGGTAGAACCGGACGACGGCGTCGAGGTCGTCGGTCGGCCGGGCGACCCGCAGGTGCGCCGCGGCCAGGTCGGGGAGGTTGTCCACGTCCGCCCTCACTTCACCGTCAGCGTTACCGACTTCGCCGCGTACTCCTTGCCGGTGCTCTCGCGGCGGGACAGCACCGTCAGCGGGTGCGTCATCGGCTTCACCCACGGCTCGGCGTAGATCACCACCTCCCGCGCCGAGTCACGTTCCGTCAGCAGGATGCCGTTCAGCCCGATGTTCATGACGCGGACGCCGTGCGGCAGCCCGCGGACGTCCAGCGGCACGCGGCCCTTGAAGTTGTTCCGCCGCTCCACGCTCACCTTGAACTTCGTTTCCTGGCCCGGCCGGATCGTCAACGACTCCGTGGACACGCTGGTCACCAGGTCGCCCGGCTCGACCAGCTTCGGCGTGCCGAGGCCGACCGTCTGCGTCACCGGCTTGCCGTCGATGGCCGCGGTCGCTTCGAGCTTCAGCTCGCCGGCCGGGGCGGGGGCGTCGGCGTCCGCGAACAGCGTGAACGTCGTCGTGACCTGTTCCGCCTCGATGAACGTCTCCGCGGCGCGGAACCCTTGCGGCACACCGACGAGCTTCAGTTGGATCGGCCCCTCGTACCCGTCGAGCCGCGTCGCCGTCACCGTGACGGGCAGGCCGTTCCCCTTCCACACGGCCGGGGCCTTCGGCGTCGCGTCGATGGTGAAGCCGGGCCGCGGCGGGCGGACGGTGAGGCGGTAGGCGTGGGCCGGGCCGCCGACGCCGCGGGAGTCGGTCACCCGCACCTGGTACGTGCCGTCGGCCGGCGGGTCGAACAGGAGCATCGCGTCCTTGCCGAAGCCGGGGCCGCCGTCGTCGTTGCGGTACGCGATCGGGAACACCGGCATCCCGTTCGGCGGGAACGTCGCCCCCGGCGGGTGGATTTCCACCTTGTACATCTCGTTGCCGAGGTAGTGGTGCGTCGGCGTGGTGCCGAGGTAGCCGAGCCGCTGGCCGCCGCGGGCCACGAACTGGCAGTCGTCGTCCGGCCCCTTCGGCAGGGCCGCGATCCGCATCAGCTCCGTGCCGCAGTACAGGTAGTCGTCCATCGCCAGCTCGTTCCACGACTCGAGCCGGATGCCGGAAATCGCGGAGTCGTTGTCGCGGAACGTGCTGCACGTCTTCGCCACGCACCGCAGCGTCGCCCGCTGCACCGGCTTGCCGGCCGCGTCCAGGATTTCGATGGCGGAGTCGAGCGGCGACCCGAGCCGTCGGGCGTGGACCTCGACGACCAGCCGCTCACCCTTCTTCGCGGGGAACTTCACCGTCTGCGCGTCGCCGGGCTTGGCGAGGATGCCGTCGGCGGTGGCGGGCAGCGACCGCAGCTCCGCGCCCGAATCGGTGACGACGACGGAGGGGAACTCGCCGACCACGACGTGAAGGTCGCCGACGACGGCCGGCATTGGCCGTTGGGTAAAGGACAATATGGCTTTGGCCGGAATCGGGGTTCCGATCAGATCGGACGGGTCGGATCGGGCCGGGGCTGTCAGACCATCGGGCGAGCCGAGGTTTACGCCGTCTACGTGGATAGTAACCTTCTTGCCCCGTTGAATGCCGAGCGGGAAGACGGACGTGATGACCGGCACGTCTCCCAAGTTTAACCGATAGGTCAGGTCCGGGCCGCCGCGGTACGTCTCGTCCCGCACGCCGACGGCGTACCGCCCGGCCTTCTGGATCACGTACCCGAGCGTGTCTTTCTCGCTCTCGGCGAGGACGCGGCCGTCGACGTCGGTGAGCGTCAGCCGCGGGTCGAGTTTGCCGTTCGGCGTGACGACCTGCACGCCGACCTGCTGCCCGGCGGTTGCGTCGAAGGCGAAGTAATCCGTGTCGCCGGCCCGGTCGATGCTGCCGAGGACCGTCGTGGGCAACGTCACGGCCATCGCGGTCCGGGCCGAGTCGGTGTTGCCCTTCTCCATGACCGGTTGGTGACGGTCGATTGCGAAGTTGACGGGGGCCGAATTCCCCGCCGGGGAAAGTACGCGGAGTTTCACGACCCCGGCGGCCGCGACCGCCGGAACGGTCACGTCCGCTTCCAGCCGGGTCGGACTCGTCGAGACGATTTTGGTTTCCAACTCGGTCGCGAAAGCGGCGGTCGCCGTGTCGAGATTCTGTCCGTCGATGACGACCCGGACCGTCTTGCCGCGGACGCCGGAGTCGGGCGTGACCTTGCTGACGGTCGGCTGCTTCGGCTTCGCCGGCAGGAACGCGGCCCCGGCCTTCCCACTCATCGGGTCGATGAACAAGCCGACGCCGTCGAACCGGCCGGCGGCGAGTTGCTTGCCGTCCGGCCGCAGCGCGAGGGCGTGGACCACGTCCGGTTGCTTCTCGAACACCTTCCGCTCGACCATCTTCGCCGCGTCCCACGCCTTCACGACCGCGTCCTCGCCGACGGTGTAGAGCGTGCCGCCGTCCGGGGCGTACCGCAGTTGCAACACGCCGCGGGCGTGGGCGAACACGGACGACTTCAGTGTGCCGCCGTCGGCGGTGGCGGCCCAGGTGCGGACGCTCTTGTCCACGCCGCCGGCGGCGAGCGCGGTGCCGTCCGGCGACCACGCGACGGCGTACACCCAGTCGGTCGGGTCTGAGAGCGTGTACAGCCGCTTGCCGGTGGCCGCGTCCCACACCTTCACCGCCCGGTCCGCCGACCCGGACGCGAGCAGCTTCCCCTGCGGGTGGAACGCGACCGAGTACACCGCGTCGCTGTGGTCCTGGAGCGTGAGCTTCGGCGCGTCGGGCCTCGCGGTGTCCCACAACTTAATGACACGGTCGTACCCGGCGGACGCGAGCGTGCCGCCGTCCGGCGAGAACGCGAGCGTGTAGATCGCGTCGCGGTGGGCGGCGACCTCCGCCGTCGGCTTAGGGTTGACGGCCTTGCCGAGGTCATACAGGCGGACGACGCCGGACTTGCCCGGCTCGCCAGCGGCGACGGCGAGCGTGCCGGCCTTCGAGAACGCGACGGCGGTGACGCGGCCGGCCTGCGGCAGCGTGGCGACGGCGTCGCCGGTCGCGGGATCGACGAGCGTGACGCTGCCATGCGTCCCGGCGGCGAGGAGTTGGCCGTCGGCGCGGTAGGCGAGCGCCGTCACCGGCGGGGCGGCGAGGGCGGGGGTGGTGAGGAAGAGTAGTGGGAGAATGATTCGGAACATGGGTTCTGGATTCTTGTGGGAGGGGCGAGAGCCACACGCACGATCGTGCGGGGGCTTTGGGGGCGTTGACTTCGCGCACTAGCGGTTGAACAGAAACTCCTGGCTGGTCAGCACGGCCCAGAACAGGTCCTCCACCGCCTCGCGGCGGTCGGCGTCCGTCTTCGCCTCGGCCAGCAGTGCCACGAGCTTCGCCCGCTCCGCGGCCGTCGGCTCGCGGGCCAGGGCCAGCTTGTACAGCCGCGCCACGACTTCTTCGTCCTTCTCCTTCACGAGCGCCGCGGCCCGCGACTTCGGGTCGCGGAGCTTGTCGTTGAGCGTATGGCCGTTGTTCAGGTGCAGCGCCTGCCGCACGCTGGAGTCGGTCGTCCGCTCGCACGAGCAGACCTGCAGCCGGTCGGCCCGGCCGAAGGCGTCGAGGAACCGGGAGATGAGCAGCGAGTCCGGCAACTGCATCGCCCGCGTGCCGGGCGGGAAGCTGGCGTCGTTCCGCTCGCCGCCCGTCGGGCCGAGGGAGAGCTTGTTGAACGGCGTCGGCACGCCGCTCACGTCGCTGTACGCGTCCAGCAGCACCTCGGCGCTCAGCCGCCGGACGAGGTAGCGCGAATAGAACCGGTCGTCGGCCGCGTTCGCCGGCAGCGGCTTCGACGACCGCTGGTAGGCCGCCGAGTTCAGGATCGTTCGCATCAGGTGCTTCACGTCGAAGTTGTGCGCGACGAAGTCCTTCGTCACGGCGTCGAACAGCTCCCGGTTGCTCGGCGGGTTCGACTCGCGGAGGTCGTCCTCCGCCTCGACCAGCCCGCGGCCGAGGTAGTTCTTCCAGACGCGGTTCACCAGCGCCTTCGCGAAGTACGGGTTGGCCGGGGCCGTGAGCCAGTCGGCGAAGTACTCGCGGCGGTCGGTCGGCGCGTCGAGCGGTAGCGGCGTGCCGTCGAGCGGGGCCGGGGGCGTCGGCGTGCCCCGCCGCAGGTGTAGCGCGTCGCCGGTCGGCAGGCTCTGGACGTACACCTCGCCCGCGCGGTCGCCGTTCTTCAGCCCGACCCGGCCGAACAGGTTCGCCATCGCCCAGTACTGGTCTTGTGTCCACTTCTCCAGCGGGTGGTTGTGGCACCGGCAGCAGTTGATCGACATGCCGAGGAAGGTGACGGACGTGGACTCGACGAGGTCGGTGATGTCCTTGTGGATGACGTAGTAGTTCCCGGCCCCGCTCGTGAGCGTGCTGCCGGAGGACGTGATGACTTCCTTCGCGAACTTGTCCCACGGCTTGTTGTCCGCGACCGCCTGCCGGACCTGCCGGTAGAACGCCCACATCGCCGGCTGCTGGAGCTTCCGCGACGACACGAGCAGCAGGTCGGACCACTTGAACGCCCAATAGTCCACGAACTCCGGTCGTTCGAGCAGCGCGTCGATCAGCCTCGCTCGCTTGTCGGGCCGCGTGTCTTTCAAGAAGGCGTCGGCCTCCTCGGGCTTCGGCAGGATGCCGCAGGCGTCGAGGAAGGCGCGGCGGACGAACTCGGCGTCGGTGCATTGCTCGGACGGCGGCAGGTTCAGCAGCCGCAGCTTCGTGAGGACGTGGTCGTCGATGAAGTTCTGCTTCGGCGATTTCGCGAACACGGAATCGTCGAGTTTGTTCGCGAACGGCGACGTGACGGTCATCGTCGTGATCCGCGTGCCGAAGTTCGCGGTGACGGCCGCCTCGCCGTGGCCGTTGACCTTCAACTTGCCGTCCTCATCGACGGCCGCGACGAGGTCCTCGGTGGAGGAGAACTTGCACCACCGGGTCACGTCCCGCGTCGCGCCGTCGGAATAGGTCGCGACGACGACCACCCGCAGCCCGGCCTGCGGCTTCAGGAGCGCCGCCTTCGGGAAGACTTCGATCTTCTCCAGGTTCGGGTCCGAATCGCTCGGCCCCGGCGACCCGGCACGAATCCAGTCGCGGACGATCTTGTAGTGGACGCCGTCCTCGGGGAGCCGCTCGCCGCCGACGTGCGGCATCAGCTTCGCCCCCTTCTTGAGGACGAGCGATTCCTCCGGCACGCTCTGGTCGATGCGGCGGGCGGCGGCCTGGCGGGTGAGGACGAAGTGGTCGGACTCCGGGTCGTACCCGCGGAGCGAGAGCTTGAGGCCGCCCTTGCCGGCGAGCGCCCCGTGGCACGCCCCGGCGTTGCACCCGGCCCGCGTCAGCACCGGCTCGACGTGGTTGCGGAACGTCCACGCCGCCGGCTTCGCCGTGCCCTTCACGACGAGTTTCGCGGTGGCGGTCTGGCCGTTCACGGTGGCGGTGATGGTCGTCTCGCCGTCGGCGAGCGGCGCGACCGTCGCCGCGTCGAGCTTCGCGAGCTTGCCGTTCGCGAGGGCGAACGTCGCCGCGGCCGTGTGGTCGGCGACGGCACGGCCGTTCTGTTCGTCCACGACGAGGAGCTGCGCCGCGTCGTCCGGCCCGCTGAGGGTGACGGCCGGCGGGTAGACCTTCAGCTCGGCGCGGGCGGTCCCGGCGATCAGGAGGGCGAGCAAGGGGAGAAGGAAGCGCGGCATGTTGGGTGGAGATCAGGGTTGGAGGTTTTCTTTTTGCATTTTTCATTTCGACTTTTGCATTGGTTCAGGACATGACCGGACCAATGCAAAAGTCGAAATGAAAAATGCAAAAAGAAGAATCAAAACAACTCGGAGATCGGCTTCACGCCGAAGTCCACAATCGGGATCGGCCGGTTCTGCGGCCCCGGCAGGTCCTTGTGAATCTCCAGCCCGAGGCCGTGGGCGATCGTCGCGGCGACCTCGCCGGGCGTCACCGGGCGGGTCTTCGGGGCGTAGGCCAGCTCGTCCGACTCGCCGACGACGCGGCCGCCCCGGATCGGGCCGCCGCCAATCAGCATGGACCAGACGCCGGGGTGGTGGTCCCGGCCGCCGGCCGGGTTGATCTTCGGCGTCCGCCCGAACTCGCCGGTCGCGGCCACCATCGTCGTCTTGTACAGCCCCCGCTCCGTCAGGTCCTCCAACAGCGCCGAGTACGCCTGGTCGAAGTTCGGGGCGATGAACTTCGCCATCTCCTGGATGTCCGTGAACGGCTTCGACCCGTGGATGTCCCACGTCAGCTCGTCGAACACCGTCTCGAACATGTTCACGGTGACGAACCGCACCCCGGCCTCGATCAGCCGCCGGGCCATGAGCATCGACTGGCCGAACCGGGTGCGGCCGTACCGGTCCTTGACCTTCGCCGGCTCCTTCTCCAGCGCGAACGCGTCGCGGGCCTTCGCCGAGGACATCAGCTTGTACGCGAGCTTAAAGTTGTCGTCCATCTGCTTCGCGGCGGCCGTCTTCTCGAAGTTCGCGACCGCCCCGTCCACGGCGTCCCGCAGCTTCTGCCGCCGCTCGGCCCGCACGGCCGTCAGGTACTCCGGCGGGAGCAGGTCCGGGACCTTGAAGTTCGGCACGGCCGGGTCCGCGTTCAGGATGAACGGGTCGTAGGGCTTGCCGAGGTAGCCGGCCGATTCCGCGTGCGGCAGGTTGCCGCCGGTGCGGCCGATCGGCTTCGGGACCATCACGTGCGCCGGCAACTCGCCGCGGCCGCCCTTGAGGTAGCCGAGCGTGCAGCCGAGGTGCGGGTGCTCGATGCCGCCGGTGAACAGCCGGCCGGTCTGCATCATCTGGTAGCCGGTGTCGTGGACGGCCGTGGCCGTGTGGTACAGCGACCGGATGACGGAGAACTTGTCCCCGTGCTTCGCGACCTGCGGGAAGATTTCGCTGATCTCGATGCCGCTGGCGGTCGTCTTGATCGGCTTGAACGGCCCGCGAACTTCCGCCGGGGCGTTCGGCTTCAGGTCGAACGTGTCGAGCTGGCTCGGCGCGCCGACCATCATGATGAGGATGCAGTTGACGTCGGAATCGGCCTTCGTCTCGCCGCGGGCCTGCGCCCCGAGGACGCCGCCGAGGGTGAGGCCGAGGGGCGTGAGGACGCCGGCGTGGAGGAAGTCGCGGCGGGACGTGCCGTCGCAGAACGTCGCCGGGCGGTCGGCATCGAGGCGGATCATCGGCGGTCTCCGGGGGTGGGTTATCCGGCGCGGGCTGCGGTCCGGCGGTAGTCGTCGAGTATTTGCTGCACCGCGTCCGGCCCCAGCCGGGCGATGATGTCGTGGACGAGCTTTCGGTCGGCGGGTTGCACGCCGACCAACAGGTCAACAGGCGAGTTCGCCTCCACGGTGTCGAGCATTTGCAGGGGCGGACCCCAGACAACCCTCTCGGACAGTTCTGCCGGGTCCAACGGGTGGGGGTTCGTAGGCCCGGTGGTCTCGATGATTTGAAGCGGCGGACCGCGGAAGGTACTCATGTGTTTTCACCGTGCTTGGATGCGTTCGCGGGCGAGCGGCGTGTCGCTCTCCCCCTCGACGAACAATTGGAACTCGTAAACGCCGGCCGACGCCAGGCGGACGTCGCCCAACGTCAGGGCGAATTGAGAAACGAAATCCTCCTCGGACACGACGATCGGACGACTCGACGGCCATTCCTGGGGCTCGCCGTTAAGCCCCACCTCAACTTCGTATTCCTCATCGTACCCGTTCGTCTCGATCCGCACGAGTTTGATTGAAAACTGATACTCGCCAGCCGTGCCGTAGACTTGGCAGAAGGCAAAGAGCCGGGCGTACCGCAGCGGGTAGCCGCCTGGGTTCGGATGGGTATGCACCACCAGTCGGCCGAGCGAGAACTCGTCCGGCGTCGCCGGGTCGTACCAGACCGACTGACAGATCAGCAGGTGGCGGCAGGTGAGCGACAGGTCGTCTGGCAGCACGTCGCCCTCCGAGGAACCGCCCGACGAGATTATAAAATCTGCGGTACTGGTGAGGTTACCGAATCGCTCTCATTTCTTCAACGATAATTGAACGGCCCCGGCGGGTTCGACGTGGGCCGACGACGCCCGACCGTCACGCCCCCTTCGGCACGGCCCAGTGGCCGTCGCGGTAGCGCCGCTTCAGCATCGCGTTCGCGTCGGCGTCGCCGACGACCTGCTCCGCCCTCGGGTCGAACGCGACCGCCTTCCGGGTCCGCGTGGCGATGTTGGCGAGGTGGCACATCCCGGCCGCGACGTGCCCGGCTATCGCCGGGGCGTTCGGCCTCTCGCCGCTTCGGATCGCGTTCAGGAAGTTCGTGTGGTGGGCCACCAGGTCCACGCGGCCGGTCATCTGCTCGACGAGCTTGTTCCGCGGGCCGTACAGCTTCCAGCCGACGGTGTGGCCCATCACCAGCAGCCCCTTCGTGCCGTAGAAGGCGTTCCCGTTCTCGTACTCCTCCTGCACGTAAGGGGACCAAATCCGCTGCTCGTAAACGAACTGCCGCGTCTTGCCGCCGGGCGAATCGAACTCCATGACGGCATACTGCGTGTCCGGCCACTGTTGGTCGTCGTCGAAGAACAGCTTGCTCCCCAGGGCGGCGACGCGGTTCGGCAGCGCGTCGAGCTTCAGCCCCCAGGACGCGACATCGACGTTGTGGACGCCGTCGTTGCCCATGTCGCCCGCGCCGTAGTCGAAGAAGAACCGCCACATCGACGGGACGCGGTTCGAGAAGAACGGCGATTCCGGCACCGGGCCTTGCCACATCGCGTAGTCCAACCCTTCCGGCGGCGGGGTCGGCTTCACCTTGCCGAGGTTGCGGCGGAGTTGGCTGTTCCACGCCTTCGCGACGAGCACGTCGCCGATCGCGCCGTCGTGCAGCCGCTTCATCGCCTCCTGCACCGTCGGCGAGCTCCGGGCCTGCGTCCCGACTTGGATCACGACCTTGTTGCGAGCGCCTGCCTCGACGAGTAGCCGGCCCTCGCGGACGTTGTGCGAGCACGGCTTCTCGACGTAGACGTGCTTCCCGGCGTCCGCCGTGAGGATGCCGCCGGGCGTGTGCCAGTGGTCCGGCGTGGCGTGCCACACGCCCACGACGGCCTTGTCGTCGAGAATCGTTCGCATGTCCGTCACGGACGCGACGCCGTCGCCGACGATCTTCGCCGCCGCGGCGAGCCGGGTCGCGTCGGCGTCGCAGACGTACTTGACCTGCACGTCTTTCCGCGCGGCGAGGAGCTTGAGGTGGTTCGTCCCCATGCCGCCGCAGCCGACGAGCGCGACCGGCAGCTTGCCGTCGGCGGCGGTGGTGCGGGCCGCGGCCGCGAGGGCGACGGCGGACGTTTGCAGGAACGCGCGACGGGTGTTCGCCATGAGAAGGCTTTCTGAAGAATGGCCCGCAGATGACGCGGACTTCGACGCAGATGAAGAGGATTAAGACAGAAATCGATTCTTGGTCTTGATCCGGTTTTCATCTGCGTCCGAAGGTCTGCGTCATCAGCGGGCCGTGTATTAACTTCGCCCCAGCCGGTCGAGGACGTTCTTCGTTACCCGGACGACGGCCGGGTCGTTCCCCCGCAGGCCGTGGGACCAGTCCGTACTGCCGACCGTCACCACCGTGCCGCCGCGGGTGTACGTGCCGAGCACAGCGTTCCCCACGCGGCCCTTCTCCCACTTCTCGTACCACTCGCAGTCGTCGGGATGCCAGCGGGTGGGACACGTCGCCAGCACCTCGAAGGTCTCCGGCGTGCCGTCCTTGAACGTCGGCGTCGGCAGGCCGTCCTTCCAGGTGAGTTCGCAGCCGTCGCACTCGTAGCCGACGATCGTGTCCTTGTCGCCGAACTTGTCGCCGCGCTTGAGATTGGTCCCGGCGAACAGCCAGTGGTCCGGGCGGTGGACCGTGTACTCGGCCGGGTCGGTCATGAACTGGCCGTGGCTCTTGCGGTAGCCGCCCCACAGGAACCCGACGCCGGTGAGCGCGTTCTCCGGCCGCCCGACGAGGTAGTGGCTCCAGAGCGTGGACAGCAACTTGTGGTTGCCGCCGCGGTAGACCGGGTCGTCGCCGAAGTTCTGCTTCCAGCACGCGAGCGCCCGGCCGTTGTCCTCGCTCCGCACCTGCCAGCAGCAGGTGTTGCCGCTGAAGAACGCGACGTTCCCGCCGTTGCCGATGAACCGCTCCAGGTGGTCCCGCATGGGCGACGACCAGTACTCGTCGTGCCCGACGCTGAGGACCAGCTTGTAGTGATCGAGGAGCTCCGGGCGGAACTCCAGGTCCGAGTTCGCGCAGTAGTCGAGGGCGTACCCGTTCGCCTCGGCCCACGCGACGAACGGCAGCTCCCACGTCGGGAACTGCGAGAACTGCGGCCGGTCGAATGACACCCGCCGGCCCTGGGCCTTGTGCTTGGCGTGGTAGGCGTACAGGCTGTACCCGTTCCAGTTCGTGTACGCGTTGTAGGTGTTGGTCGAGAGTTGCAGGAGAATCTTCGCATCCTTGCCGGGGTGGCGGGGGCGGACGACGAAGAACGCGTCGCGGTTCTTCTCGCCGAGCTTCACCGCGTAGTACCCGGACCGCCAGTCGTGCGGAATCTTGAGGGAGAACGTCACCGGCCAGTTGCACCCGTGCGAATCCGCGTTCGCCGGAATCGCGTGCGGCTTCCCCGGCACGTTCTCCTTGTTCCACATGACCTCGCGCGTCGGGCCGAGCCGCGCGATCTCCACGTTAAACGTCGGCGCGGCCGACGAGAAGTGGAAGCGAACCTCGTCGCCGGGCCGGTAGCTCAGCTGGTCCGTGTAGCCTTCGACGAGCTTCGGGGCATCGGCGGCGGGCAGTTGCGTCGCGGCGAGGAGGCCGGCCCCGACGGCGAGGGCGGTACGGCGATCGACCGCGGGGAGGGGGTCGTTCATGGCGGCGTCCGGGAATAGGATGCGTCGGCAGAGCCACAGTGTACCGCCGCGAGGGGCCGATGGGCAAAACGATTCTGTTCTTCTACGGCTCGCTCCGCCGCGGCGGGGCGAACAACTTCCGCGTCGCCGGGCAGGAGTTCCTCGGCGACGCCGTCACGCTGCCGCGGTATCGGGTGCTGGACCTGGGGACGTACACCGGCATGGTCCGCGACGCGGCCGGCGTCGCGGTTCCCGGCGAAGTGTGGGAGGTGGACGATGCGTGCCTGGCCGCGCTGGATGCGTTCGAGGGGCCGGACTACCCGCGGCGGCCGGTCGAGGTCGTCGGGTGGGAGAACGTGCAGGCGTACCTGTGGGGCGGGGATGGCGTAACGGATGCACCGGCGAGCCGAGCCGCCGAATCGGGCCGGGGTGGTCGGCCAAAAGAAACCCCGCCCCGTTCGCCGCGCCGCGGGCCCGGGTGGGTGCGCCACCGCCCCCCCCCACCGGCAACC